>JBBSCU010000039.1:0-27269 GCA_038249935.1 Chroococcales cyanobacterium | reverse complement strand
TTTATTTGTTCGTAAGCTTGATCTGGAGGTACTTTTCCACCAGTTTCTAAGTTGCAAATATAGCTTACTCGTTGGGCAAATTCCTGTAGATTCGCATTAAAAACCAAGTTTTCTGGCTTTACCTGACCGTAGTAGCGACCACGAGGGTAGAGAAAATCATCCTTATTCACTATTTTGTTCTCCAATTTATTTAACTTTCCTTTGTTTGAATCTCTAAAGCTGAATCGCTAGCTACCTTAATCTTCACTTTCGTCAGACTAGGGGAAATCGAATCATCGAACTCTTTTCCCAATTATTTATGCAGAAATTGATTGATTCAGATTTTGAGACTAGAGGACAAAGGTTAAAATACTTGACTGTAAATGTAAAAAAAAAAGTTTCTGCTCAGGTGACTAGAGAGGATATTTGACTTTCCTCCTAGTTGTCAATTTATCTCATCTTAATTTATGAAGTTCAGATTGTAATTAATTTCAGTTGAAACCCTGAATACAAGCTATTAAAATATACTTATACTACCAAGCAATTTTTCTGTGTAAAAAAAGTTGCGAATAAATATAATATGCGCCAAAGCCAATTGTTCTTTATTAAAATCCTCTTCAATAATCACCAATGGCTAATAGTTAATAACTAAAGATAAAATGGTGAAGCCTCAAAGGACAACTTTTGTCCATCGCCTAGAACTTTACCTGCCACCATGTCTGTTAATTCCAAGTTATACGAAGGAAAAGCGAAAATTCTCTATACAACGGACGATCCGGAAGTCTTGTTGGCTGATTTTAAAGATGATGCCACGGCGTTTAACGCCCAAAAACGTGGCAGTATCCAAGGAAAAGGAAAAATCAATTGTAGCATTTCCAGCCAGCTTTTTAAACAGTTGGAGATAAATGGTATAAAAACGCACTTTATAGATAGCCCTGCCCCAAATCAGATGCGGGTAAGAGCAGTAAAGATTTTGCCATTAGAAGTAGTTGTCAGAAATATTGCAGCTGGCAGTTTGTGTCAACAAACAGGGTTAGCAGTGGGTACAATTCTGAAACAGCCTTTGGTAGAGTTTTATTACAAAAACGACCAATTAGGAGATCCTTTATTGACAAGCGATCGCCTGTACCTGCTAAAACTAGCTACGCCGGAACAAGTAGACGCAATTACACATCTAGCATTGCAAATCAACGAATTTCTTGGTAACTTTTGGCAACGGTGCGGCATTACCCTAGTAGATTTCAAACTAGAGTTTGGTTTGGACTCACAACAGCAGTTGCTCTTGGCAGACGAAATTAGCCCCGACACCTGTCGTTTGTGGGATACCGCAGAAGAAGACTCAAACCGCCGGGTAATGGACAAAGACCGCTTCCGCAGAGACTTAGGGAATATAGAAGATGCCTACCAGGAGGTTTTACAAAGAGTGCTAAAAGCAGTAGAGAGTAATAGTTAAGTGAGTAAAAATCAATTAAACTCGTGTGGATTGTCCTTTGTCTTCTGTGCTTTGTAACTAATAGCCAATGACTAATGACTAATTTTTAATGGTGTGTGTGGTCGTGAAGAGGAATTATAAGTAAAATGCGTTTATCTCCCGTATTGCTGGCAGTAGTAGCAATTGCAGTCCCTTTGGGCGGCTCACTGAGTGCAAATGCACAAACCGCCAACAGTTCAAAACAGACAACAGAAGTTTTAGCACTAGAAACAAATCAGCAGCTAGAAAAGGAAAATAGTCAGGGTGATTCTAGCAAGAGTCTAGAATCTCGACCTAATCCCACAGGGGTTACAGAGGCGAAACATCTCCAATCCCGCGTTATCGCAGTTTACCCTCCTAAACCAGCAGCGATACCTGGGTTGGGCGTAGATGCAGCAACATCACAAGTAATAGTGCCAACCTCCGCAACGCCGACAACTGCACAAACCCCTCAAATAAATCCCAGCCCTACTCAACAGCCGTCTCCCGCTCCTGAGCTTCCATTCCCAGATAGTCAACAACCAACACCTACCCCAACTCCTGAGACTACTCCAGTCCCAGAAAATCTCAATCCACCGACAACCGAACCTGTATTACCCACAACTCCAGAACCATCTCCCGCTCCAGACATTCCATTCCCAGATAGTCAGCAACGAACACCTATCCCAACTCCTGAGACTACTCCAAATCCGCAGAATGTTAACCCGCCGACAACACCGGGAAATACTGAACCCAACGCAGCCCCAGAAGCAAATGACCCCCGTGTGCTGGTGTCGGAAGTATTAGTTAGATCACAAGCTGGACAACTATCACCAGAACTCGAAGACCAAGTTTACAGAGTAATTCGTACCCAACCAGGACGAACGACAACCCGCAGCCAACTACAAGAAGATATTAACGCCATCTTTGGTACTGGCTTCTTCTCCAACGTCCAAGCCGCGCCAGAAGATACTCCCTTGGGAGTGCGAGTCAGCTTTGTTGTGCAGCCCAACCCCGTCCTCACCAAGGTACAAGTAGAAGCCAATCCTGGCACTGGTGTTACCTCCGTACTACCACCTAATACTGTAGATGAAGTCTTTCGTGAGCAGTATGGCAAAATCCTCAACTTGCGTGACTTACAGGAAAGCATCAAGCAGTTAAATAAGCGTTATCAAGACCAAGGTTACGCCCTAGCAAACATAATTGGAGCGCCAAAAGTCTCTGAAAACGGAGTTGTTACCTTGCAAGTAGCAGAAGGTGTAGTAGAAAACATTAGAGTCCGGTTCCGCAATAAAGATGGTCAGGAGACAGATGAGAAAGGACAACCAATTCGCGGACGGACGCAAGATTACATCATTGTACGAGAATTGGAATTAAAGCCAGGACAAGTATTCAACCGCAATACGGTGCAGAAAGACCTACAGAGGGTATATGGACTGGGACTATTTGAAGATGTGAATGTCTCACTTGACCCTGGCACTGACCCCAGTAAGGTGGATGTAGTAGTGAATGTCGCTGAACGCAGCAGTGGTTCTATTGCGGCTGGGGCTGGGATTAGTTCTGCTAGCGGACTTTTTGGTACAGTTAGCTATCAACAGCAAAACCTAAATGGTAGGAATCAAAAACTGGGAGCAGAAGTACAGGTGGGAGAACGGGAACTGCTATTTGATGTGCGGTATACCGACCCCTGGATTGCGGGAGATCCTTACCGGACTTCCTACACAACCAATCTTTTTCGCCGCAGTTCCATTTCGTTGATTTTTGATGGCAAAGATGAAGATATTAGAACATTTGATCCCAACCCAAATAATCTCACTAATACAGATTCTCAAGATCGCCCCCGCATTCTCCGTCTAGGTGGTGGTGTCACTTTTACCCGCCCCCTGTCCGCCAATCCTTACAAAACTTCCGTATGGACAGCCTCAGCAGGTTTACAGTATCAACGAGTTTCCGCCCGTGATGCTGATGGCAATCTCAGAAAAACAGGAGCGGTATTTGACGATAATGGTAACCGCACCAGTGAGGAAATTCCCCTTAGCTTCTCTAACACGGGTCAAGACGATTTACTACTGTTGCAACTGGGGGCACAGCGCGATCTCCGTAATAACCCTCTACAACCTACTAGCGGTTCTTATCTCCGCTTTGGAGTCGATCAGTCAGTCCCTATAGGACTAGGTAACATTTTCCTGACCCGATTGCGGGGTAGCTACAGTCAATATTTACCCATCAAGCTTATTAGTCTCAGCAAAGGGGCACAAACCATAGCATTTAACCTGCAAGCTGGAACCATCGTCGGTGACTTACCTCCCTACGAAGCCTTTACCATTGGCGGTAGCAACTCCGTTCGGGGTTATGAAGAAGGAGCATTAAGCAGTGGACGCAGTTATGTACAAGCATCAGTTGAATATCGATTCCCAGTTTTTTCAGTAGTTAGCGGCGCACTATTTTTTGATGTCGGTAGTGACTTGGGAACTACTACAAGAGCTGCTGAAGTACTTAACAAAAACGGTAGTGGCTTCGGCTATGGTGTTGGCATTCGCGTTCAGTCGCCACTGGGGCCAATTCGGATCGACTACGGGCTTAACGATGACGGTGATAGCCGGATTAATTTTGGTATTGGCGAAAGGTTTTAATTTGTCATTAGTCATTGGTCGTTGGTCATTGGTGAATCACAAAGGACAACTGACAAAGGACAAATGACAATTAACTTTTTTGGATTAGCTTGCTAATTTTTACATTTACCTCAATACTGTTCCGATAAAGGGATTAGTTACATTTTTAGGGGAATATCAGGGATTCTACCAAAACAGATGATGAACAATAGTAAACAAAATATATTGGCTTTTTGGCTATGGAACAGCACACTCTAGCAGCAGAAATCACCCAAACTGGAGTGGGGCTGCATAGCGGTGTGAGTACCCAGGTGCGGATACTACCAACTGAAGCAGGAAGTGGACGCTATTTTGTGCGGGTGGATTTACCAGATTTGCCGATAATTCCAGCCCAAGTTGCGGCGGTTAGCCAAACTGTTCTCTCAACTCAGTTAGGTAAGGGTGAGGTGTGCGTTCGCACCGTAGAACATTTGTTAGCAGCGCTTTCGGGTATGGGTGTGGATAACGCCCGCATTGAAATTGATAGCCCAGAAGTTCCGCTTTTAGATGGTTCGGCAATGGTGTGGACAGCCAATATTGCTCAAGTTGGCTTAGTATCACAACTTGTTAACAACCAAGAATTTTTGGCTGTTACAGAACCAATATGGGTCTATGAAGGGGATGCTTTTGTATGTGCCCTCCCAGCCCCAGAAACCCGTTTTAGCTACGGGATTGATTTTGACCTGACTGCCATAGGTAATCAATGGCATAGTTGGTCCCCAACGGTTGAACTAGGATACGCTTCTGCTAGCTTTGCTGCGGAAATTGCTCCCGCCCGGACTTTTGGCTTACTGCATCAAATTGAATATTTACAAAAAACAGGTTTAATTAAAGGTGGCAGTTTGGATAATGCACTCGTTTGTGGATCAGAAGGCTGGCTAAATCCACCATTAAGATTTGCAAATGAGCCAGTCCGTCATAAGATATTGGATTTAGTAGGAGATTTAAGTTTACTAGGAACTTTTCCTATTGCTCATTTCTTAGCGTATAAAGCTAGCCACAGTTTACACATTCAACTGGCTCAGAAAATTTTAGATTTTGCGTTCGCGTAGCGTGTCGGAGACAAAAGTTGAGCCAGTCGCCTGGGCGGGTTTCCCGACTTGAGCGAACTGGTGTGTCAGGAGGTTTTCCCTGCTTGACAGACTTTTCAAGACAGATTTTAGATTGGATCTAAAGTCTAAAGTTAAAAATTCTTAAGTATTTACACGCATAAATACTTAACTTGCAGATTAAAAATCAACCACACGGCTCATGTCAATCCTTACCGAAGTTAATAGCATTAATGCGATCGCATCTACATCTACCGATGAAACTACAATCACATCTGAGATTAAAACAACCTTTACATCTGAAGAAATTCAGAAACTGCTACCTCACCGCTACCCATTTTTACTTGTAGATAAAATAAGTGACTACGTCCCAGGAAAACGAGCTGTGGGTATTAAAAATGTTACTGTAAATGAACCTCATTTCCAAGGTCATTTCCCTGGACGGCCACTGATGCCGGGAGTGTTAATTGTCGAAGCAATGGCACAAGTTGGAGGTATTGTCCTAACTCAAATGTCTCCAGTAGAGGGCGGCCTGTTCGTCTTCGCTGGTATCGATAAAGTCCGCTTTCGCCGCCAAGTTGTACCGGGGGATCAACTAGTAATGACAGTGGAACTGTTATGGGTAAAACAACGTCGTTTCGGTAAAATGCGAGGGATTGCCGAAGTTGACGGTGAACTCGCTTGTGAAGGCGAATTAATGTTTTCTCTAGTTAACTAAAAGTTTGCTTTCGTGGTATTGGCATAGCCGTGAAGTGCCCCGACTGAATCATGAAAAAGGATCGCAGTGAAAAAAATCCACAACAGCATCCTAATAATTTCTTGATTTTCGACCCCCTCTCGTTCACACTTAACTTGCTTTGTCCGACACTTTCGTTCACTGAAATACTTCACGTTCACCAATGCTAGTTGCCTCAATGGGACGGTAGTCGCTACAACTCTCTTAACCAGAGCAACGCGCTGCCTCGGAAACCCTGGCACGGCGCTGGCTTATCAAGACAGTTCTGGAGATTCACCCTTGAAAACGCTTATTCATCCAACTGCTGTAATTCATCCTAAATCGGAACTCCACCATACAGTCCAAGTCGGTGCCTATGCTGTAATTGGAGCGCATGTTAAAGTGGGTCCTGAAACAATAATCGGCGCTCATGCAGTGCTAGAGGGACCTTGTGAAATTGGGGCGCAAAATCAGATTTTTACAGGTGCAGCCATCGGTATGGAACCCCAGGATCTCAAGTTTGTGGGAGAACCAACCTGGGTCAAAATTGGTGATCACAACTTGATTCGTGAGTACGTTACCATTAACCGCGCCACCGGTGCCGGTGAAGCGACGGTAATTGGTGATGGGAATTTGCTGATGGCTTATGTCCATGTGGCTCATAACTGCGTGATTGAAGACCAGGTAGTGATTGCTAACTCTGTGGCGTTGGCAGGTCATGTCCATATAGAGTCACGCGCTAGGCTGAGTGGGGTTTTAGGTGTCCATCAATTTGTGCGTATTGGGAGACAGGCAATGGTGGGAGGCATGGCACGTATTGACCGGGATGTAGCCCCATATATGCTAGTGGAGGGAAATCCGGCGCGGGTACGAACTCTCAACCTTGTCGGACTCAAACGGTCTGGGATGGACTCAGCAGATTTGCAAATGCTGAAAAAAGCTTTCCGCATTCTCTACCGCTCTGACTTGTCTTTTAAGGATGCCTTGGAACAGCTGGAACTGTTAGGAAATAGCGAACAGTTGCAGCATCTGCGTCGTTTCTTGCTACTTTCTCAAATGCCAGGAAGGCGTGGTTTGATTCCCGGTAAAGGGAAAAAAGGCGCGAGTGATGAATCGTGAGATGTGAATTAGGAGTTATGAATTAAATTTTTAACTCCTAAGTCCTAATACTCTCAGGCTAGAAGCTTGGGGCTACATAACCAAAGCCCACCGACCTGGGCTAAATTAGGCACATATTTATACAGAATTTTTATTAACACCAATTATCAAATGCGGATATTTGTCAGCACTGGTGAAGTCTCTGGCGATTTACAAGGGTCGCTGCTAATTGCAGCACTGAAGCGTCAAGCTGTGGCGATTGGGTTGGAATTAGAAATTTTGGCGCTGGGTGGCGAAAAAATGGTAGAGGCTGGGGCAATACTACTGGGAAATACCAGTAGTATTGGCTCAATGGGTATTTTAGAAAATCTACCTTATATTTTGCCAACTATTCGGGTGCAACGTCAGGCGATCGCTTCTTTAAAACAAAATCCACCTGATTTAGTGGTGCTGATCGATTATATGAGTCCCAATATAGGAATTGGGACTTACATGAAACGGCATTTACCAAATGTGCCTGTGGTATATTACATTGCTCCCCAAGAGTGGGCTTGGTCAGTTAGTTTGGGTAATACTAAACGGATTGTCGGCTTTACAGACAAGCTATTGGCAATTTTTCCACAAGAAGCCCGTTACTTTCGGGAGAAAGGCGCAAAAGTTATTTGGGTAGGGCATCCTTTGGTTGACCGGATGCAGTCCGCTCCTAGTCGGGAAGCAGCCCGTGCAACACTGGGGATTTTGCCAGAACAGATGGCGATCGCACTACTCCCCGCCTCTCGCCACCAAGAATTAAAATATCTTTTACCAGTAATTTTTCAAGCTGCCCAAATTATTCAATCTAAATTATCTGAAGTTCATTTTTGGATTCCCCTCTCTTTAGAAATCTTTAGACAACCAATTGAGGAAGCAATTGAGCGTTATGGTTTGCGGGCTACAGTTTTATCAGGTCAACAAATGGAAGTTTTTGCTGCTGCTGATTTAGCCATTAGCAAATCTGGTACTGTCAACCTAGAACTTGCTCTGTTAAACGTGCCGCAAGTTGTAGTTTACCGCTTAAGTTCCCTGACTGCGTGGATAGCTCGTAAAATCCTCAAAGGTTCTATAACCTTCGCATCGCCACCTAATTTAATAGTGATGAAGCCGATTGTGCCAGAATTTTTACAAGAGCAAGCCACACCAGAGAATATTATTCAAGCGGCGATGGAACTGCTGCTCAATCCTAGTCGCAGACAGCAAACTTTGCTAGATTATGAAGAAATGCGGCGAAGTTTAGGAGAAGTTGGGGTGTGCGATCGCGCTGCTCTAGAAATTTTGCAAATGCGACCAAATAATTCATAATTCGAGGTAGATAATCAATTTATTTATGAATAAAATAAGTGTGAAGCACCTGTTTTTACCGGAAGCCACATTTATTCATAGGGTAATTACGAATTATGTTGAGGTGTCATGGCTCATGAGATGAGAAAACAACGAGCGATCGCAGTTGACTTATTCGCCGGTGCGGGTGGTATGACTCTTGGCTTTGAGCAAGCTGGGTTTGATATGCTAGCGTCTGTGGAAATTGACCCTATCCACTGTGCAACACATGAGTTTAACTTCCCTTTCTGCTCAGTGTTATGTAAAAGTGTTGTGGATACAACTGGGGAAGAAATTAGGAATCGGTCTGAGATTGGCGATCGGGAAATTGATGTGGTAATTTGTGGCTCACCATGTCAAGGATTTTCCCTAATAGGTAAACGGGTTGTTGATGATCCACGAAACTCTTTGGTGTTTCACTTTCATCGGCTGGTTTTTGAGCTAAAACCGAAATTTTTTGTCATGGAAAACGTTCGGGGAATCACAGTTGGCGAACACAAACAAATCCTTCAAACCTTAATTAGCGAGTTTAAAATTTACGGTTATCAAGTAGAAGAAAATTACCAAGTTCTCAACGCTGCACATTACGGAGTACCACAGTCTCGTGAGAGATTGTTTCTCATAGGTGCGAGAGAGGATGTAGAGTTACCAAAATATCCTCAGCAGATTACTAAACAAGCATTACCAAATAATTTAACTTCTAAAAAAATATCTGAACTCCCGTTGAGTCCTACAGTATGGGATGCAATTGGAGATTTACCTGAAATAGAAAAATACCCGGACTTGCTAACAAGAAGTTGGGTGATGGCGGAATACGGAAAACCTAGTAATTATGCTCTTGTACTTCGTGGTATCAAATCCCTAGATGATGATTATTCTTACAAACGTGAATATGATTTGCGAGTACTTTCTTCAAGTTTAAGAACAAAACATTCTGCGGAAACTATTAAACGTTTTCAGGAGACTCAACAAGGCGAGAGAGAAAAAATTAGTCGTTTTTATAAGCTGCACCCTGCTGGTGTTTGCAACACCCTAAGAGCCGGAACAGACGAGTCTAAGGGTTCTTTTACATCTCCTAGACCGATTCATCCGTTTACACCTCGCTGTATCACAGTCAGGGAAGCAGCGAGATTGCATTCTTACCCCGATTGGTTTAGATTTCATGTAACCAAATGGCATGGATTTCGGCAAGTCGGTAACTCTGTACCACCGCTATTAGCAAAGGCTGTGGCATCGGAAATTATTCACAGTTTGAAAATTTCGCCTTTTAAGCCGAGTTTTCGATACAAGTTGGGAGAGGAGAAGTTACTGCAATTTAATATGTCTCAAGCGGCACAACATTATTATCACAGGGACTCATAGTTGCTTAATTTAGTCATCTTCAACCTGAAGACCTTCACGTAAACCGATCGCAATTTTACTGTGTTTCTCGATTTGTGCCATCACTTGTTTTGCCCGTTGAATCACTACTGCTGGTAAACCCGCCAACCTTCCGGCTTCAATGCCATAGGATTTATCAGCGCCCCCCGGTTGGACTTGGTGCAAAAATATAATTTGGTCGGGTAATTCCTTCACTGTCACCTGATAATTAGCTACATTCGGTACAATGCTAGCCAGTTCATTCAATTCGTGATAGTGAGTAGCAAAAATAGTTCGCGCCCGAATATCCACTGCTATGATGTTCACGGCATTCCCGCAGTCTGCTTAGAAAACAATCCAGTCGGGCGCTACGTGGTTGAGCGTCATGCTCCCGCTCACGAGCAGTTATTATTATCACCAGCAGACTGGAAGCATTTTTGTTCGCGTTCCGATCACGAACCATTCGTGAGAGTTTAAGGTCGGGTACTGTTTGTCAATAAGCAATAGTACTTAAAATATTGCGGAAATCGGGGTCGCAAAGACAATTTTTAAGCAGGCGATGTCTAAGGCGGGCTACGCCTACGCGTCATCTTAATACGCATCATTCATTCTTGACCCATAAGTCCAGTACAATAGTTAAATTAAAACCTCTGCCTTTTACAAATTTTCAGTATAATCTCTAATTGACAAAATAAAGATTACCTTAAACTCTCGCCGATGCCCCTAAAGTTTTACTGCCATACTCCTCTAGTAGTATTTTAGGAAATTAACGCCCCAGCCAAACTTTGATTAAATCCAGGATACTGGAACCTCCCCAAATCACTGCAATGAAAATTGAGGCGCTTAAAATTGCTCCCATGAGACACAGAACCAAACCACCTAAGCTAATAGCACCATCATCTTCTAGTAAACCGAAGCTAGTAACGAACACTCCAATGGCTGGTAAGGTATTGGTTCCGGGAATAGGAATCATCATAGAAATGGCCATTAAGGCGATCGCACTGCCAATGGTGACTCTACCTGGTAAAGTAGTACATATATAAGTAAAACGCGGCCGAGCGATCGCTTCAATCCTGCGTAACCACGGAATCCCGGCTTTCAAAAACTTCTGGACTGTTTGCAGTTTCATGGGATGGTTAATCATGCGCTGGGGTAGCCAGGGGATTTTCGCACCAATAATCAACTGTACAGCCAGTACAAAAATCAAAATACCGAAAGGAATCGAGTAACCAGGTGCAGGAATAGGTAAAGCCGAAGGTAAAGACAAAATAACCAGCAAAAAGCCAAAAATTCTTTCCTTTGCTAGCAGTAAAATCTCTGCCAAAGTTACTTGTGCAGGTCGCTCTTCCTCAAAAAAATAGCGTTGTAACTCATGGGATAGTCTAGCCATAGATTACCGAATCCTAGTGTAATTTGGTAAAACAATATACCTGTTTTTTAGTAACTTCTCAAAAACCGCTGGTAAGAGAAAAGCCATAGCCTTTTTCAAGTCATTTTCGACCTAAAGACCTTCACGTAAACCGATCGCAATCTTACTATGTTTCTCGATTTGTGCCATGACTTGTTTTGCCCGTTGAATCACTACAACGGGTAAACCCGCCAACCTTCCGGCTTCAATGCCATAGGATTTATCAGCGCCCCCCGGTTGGACTTGGTGCAAAAATATAATTTGGTCGGGTAATTCCTTCACTGTCACCTGATAATTAGCGACATTCGGTACAATGCTAGCCAGTTCGTTCAATTCGTGATAGTGAGTAGCAAAAATAGTTCGCGCCCGAATATCCACTGCTATGTATTCTGCCACCGCCCAAGCAATGGAAAGACCATCAAATGTAGCTGTCCCCCGGCCAATTTCATCTAACAATACCAACGATCTAGAAGTGGCATGGTTGAGAATATTTGCTGTTTCATTCATCTCCACCATAAATGTAGATTGACCAGTTGCAAGATCATCAACTGCACCTACACGAGTGAAAATGCGATCGCATATTCCCAATATTGCAAACTTAGCTGGTACAAAACTACCAATTTGTGCCATTAACTGAATCAATCCCACCTGACGCAAATAACAACTTTTGCCACTGGCGTTTGGCCCGGTGAGGATGATCAAATCGGGATTGTCATTGGTCATTTGTCCTTTGTCATTTGTTATTTGTTCTTGGTCATCTGCTAATGACAAATCACTAATGACTGATGACTCTTGACCCAATTGCGTCGAATTCGGCACAAAGAACCCCGCCGGCAAAGATTGTTCCACCACCGGATGACGACCATCAACAATGTTTATCTCGCGTCCAGACAACATTTCTGGACGACAGTAACCTTGATGCACCGCCAACTCCGCCAAACCACACAACACATCCGCCGCCGCCACTGCACGAGATAGATTGCGAATTACTTCCGCCTCTTGTCCTACCTCTTCTCGCAATGCCGTAAAAATCTCATATTCCAACTGATTTAAATCATCCCGCGCTGTGAGAATCCGGGCTTCCCGTTCCTTCAAGTCTGGGGTGATGTAACGTTCCTCATTGGTCAGGGTTTGCTTACGGATATAATTAGCCGGTACTTGGTCGGCTTTGGTGCGGGAAATACTAATGTAATAACCAAATGTTTTATTAAATCCTACCTTTAATGTAGAAATTCCTGTGCTAGCCCTCTCATCAACTTCCAAGTTGGCAATCCATTGCTGATCTGCTTCTACAGTCGCCTTTCTCTCATCTAACAGGGAATTGACGCTAGGGCGAATCAATCCGCCTTCTTTAATTTGTACGGGTGGCGACTCTACAAGATGCGCGTGTAACTTTTGGGCTAATTCTTCCAAAACACTTGGGACTTTTTGCAAAGCTTTGAGAAAGGGAGAATGCGCCTCGGTTACTAAGTGGGATAATTCTGGTAAACGTGAGAGGGAATCTGCCAAAGCTACTAAATCTCTAGCATTAGCTGTACCAGAACTCGCCCTTCCTGTGAGGCGTTCCAAATCATAAATTTGGCGTAACAACTGCCGCAAATCTTGACGTAGGGGCGTATTTTCCATCAACTCTTGGATGGTATCTTGCCGCGCCCGAATGCCTTTAATATCGAGTAGCGGTTGCAACAACCATCGCCGCAAAGCCCGCCCACCCATCGCTGTACTAGTTTTATCTAATGCCCACAGTAGGGAACCGTGAAAAGTGCCATCCCGGACAGTTTGGGTAATTTCCAAGTTACGGCGGGTTTGGCTGTCAACAATTAGGTAGTCGGTGGCGGTGTAGGTGCGGAGTCTCTGAAGGGAAACTGAGTTTTCTTTTTGGGTATCTTCCACGTATTCCAGAAGACCACCAGCCGCACGGACGGCGAGGGGAAGATGATCGCAACCGAGTCCTTCAAGCGATCGCACTTTAAATTTCTGCAATAATCGAGGTCTAGCTTCGCCTTGGGAAAAGGGAACTTGCGATCGCAAACTATAGCAAAATGATGCTGGCAAACACTGGGGTAGATGCGGTGAAGTTTCTCCCGGACGCAGCAAACTACCCAAATCGGGCGCATTTGTCGGAAATAGCACCTCGGAAGGTTGCAAACGCATTAACTCTTGTGTCAGATGTTCCAAATCACTACCTTGAGTTGTGAGGAATTCACCTGTAGAGATGTCTGCATAGGCTAAACCCCAATGATTTGCGGCAATTACCACTGCTGCTAGGTAATTATTGCGACTTGATTTCAGCATTCCCTCTTCCAGCAAAGTGCCAGGGGTGAGGATGCGTGTTACCTCCCGCCGCACCAATCTCCCAGCCGCTTCTGAAGCATCTTCCACTTGGTCGCAAATTACTACTGCATAACCTTTTTCTACCAGCATCGTCGTGTAGCGTTCCCAAGCGTGGTGCGGAACACCAGACATCGCCACTCGCCCCTGATCTCCAGCTTGTTTGCTAGTGAGGACTAATTCCAATTCTTGCGCTAGTTTGACAGCATCTTGGAAATAGCATTCAAAGAAATCTCCGACCCGATACAGTAATACGGCGTGAGGATATTTATCCTTCGTCTCGACATAGTGCAGGTACATTTGACTTAGCTTGGTGCGGTCTACCTGTCGATGGTCGGAAATGAAAGTACTTGCGTCGGGTTTGGTAGATGGAGTTTCAGAATGAGAAGCGGTCATAGATGCTACTGAGTTACGCACGGAAATTCCCCAATATCCGATGATAGCTTGATGTTAGAGAGGAATAGCGATCGCTCAAGAATTTTTTACCTTTCGTCTGGGTTATTGGTTGATACACCCATTTTTGCTGTTAGTGTGGTTAAGAAGCGATCGCTTGTCTACGACACGCTACGCGAACGCCAACTCCTTCTCTGCGAGACGCTGCGCGAACGGCGATCGCAGTATGGCGAAGCTTGACGAACCTTAGCCACATCAAGCAATTCCAAGAGCTTTGGAGTATGGTCTGTTTTATGATATTTTCTCTTATCGGTACGGCGAGTAGCCGCCTCAAGCCATACCTTCAGAGTAGCTTTAGAAATTGTTGGATAAATCGTTTACCTTTCATTATATTTTCCTATTTAGTTAATTATTTATATTTTATTAATGCCATAGTTTCTATAGAAAACATATTCCAAACAATTAATCGTGTTTTCCAAGTCACCTTTTTTAACAGCGTAAGTGAGAAATTATTTTATTTTGTAGTCTAATACACCAAAAAATCTCCTAGAGGTTTATCCTCCTGCCTCCTTCAATCTTGCACAGTCATTGGCAGATGAATTGTGAAAGTAGAACCTACTCCCGGCTCACTTTTGACAATAATCTCACCACCCATCATCTGACAAAAATGGCGGCTAATTGCCAACCCCAGTCCCGTACCTCCATACTTTTTCGTAGTCGAGGTATCCCCCTGTGTAAAAGGTTGAAATAACTGTTGCTGTTGAAGGTGAGACATACCTATACCTGTGTCGCTAACGGTGAAAGTAATGATACCTAAAGGAGCCTCTGGTCGTAATTCATGCTTTTCTCTTTTGACTATCAGCATCACCTTGCCGTTTGTAGTGAATTTGCCGGCGTTGCTGAGTAAATTTAATAATACCTGCCGCATCCTGGTTTGATCGGCATACATGATACCAAGTTGCTGATCAAAATGCACTTCTAAGATATTGGCATTTTTTTCTATTGCTGGTTTGACTGTGAGAACGACATTATGAATCAGCGTCGCAATCTCGAATGTCTCTGGATAGAGGGTCATTTTCCCCGCTTCAATTTTTGACAAGTCGAGGATTTCGTTAATCAAGTGCAGTAGATGCTTACCAGCAGAGTTAATTGTTTCTAGGTCTGTGATAAAGTCTGCTGATAAACCAAGATCGGCAGCATCGTCTTCTAGAAGTTGGCTTAAGCCGATGACAGCGTTCAATGGTGTGCGTAACTCGTGGCTGACATTTGCCAAAAATATGCTTTTTGCTTTGCTAGCAGCTTCGGCTAATTCTTTAGCTTGTTGTAGTTGTTTAGTGCGCTCAGATACCCGCTCAATTAGATGATTCAGAGATTTGGCAAGCAGGCCAATTTCATCTTCAGTGGTGATGGGAGCTCGCAAATCGAAATTAGATTTGCGAGCCACTTGTTCTGCTACTTGGGTGACAGTGATGACTGGTTCAGCGATCGCTCGACTGGTACGCCAAGCGACAATGGCGGCGATCGCTACCGAAACCAGCATACTCATAATCACGATGAATCGCTCAACTCCTTTCGCCTGCTCAACGGCTTTTTGCCTTTCTTGCTCTTGATCTTCAGCAGTTTGCAGGATGTTAGTCAAGTTTTGCGAAAGCTGATCTAGCCGCATGGCTGTCTCACTACGCATAATTGTCAATAACTGCGATCGGGCAGAGGAAATCTGCCCAGGCCGCACTTGCTGGGAGTCAATTTTCTGTAAGACTACCTCGATTTGGTCAACGTAGGCTTTTAAGTTAGTCTTGTAATCCAGCAATAACGTTTGTAAAGTAGAACTTGTTGCTGCTAGTCTCCGGGGTTTGCTGTTGATAAATCCGGTAATTTTTGACTCTAGCTGTTGAGCTTTTTCAACATTCTTCAGAAAATCAGCTTTTTTACTTTCTAGCTGTTGTGAATTTTCTAATACTGCAACTAGGTTAGAGCTATGCAATTGCGCGCCTACTACTGCATCTTTATAATTACTCAGTAATTGTCCTTGTTCATAAGCTTGATTAAATTGTCTGACTTCTCTTCCCCGGTAATAGTTGGCGATCACTAATCCCGTAAGTGAGCCAAAAAAACCAATTCCAATAGCGACAAAGTACCCATAGCCAATTTTTTGATGGATACGCCAAGAACTGGCTTTGAGTCTCCCTCGTGAGGGAAATTCTATGGTTGGGAGTTCGTCTATTGATGGCTCTTCCTCTGACACTTTTTTGCTTTCTGAACTGCTGTCGATAGGGATTGGCTTTTGAGTTGGCATTCCTCAAATTTACTTGCCTTCACGCAAAAGTCACCAAATCAGTCTAGCTTGTGCAAATACTTCAACTGGTGATTCACATCTACATTATCTTCTTTTATAGGAAGAGCAAATCATTGCTCACTAGATAATTAATATATCCTTATATTATATATAAGCGGTTTTGATCGCAATGTTGCTAAGGATACTTGTTAAGTATGGGGCATGGGTTATTCCCCAATCCTCAATTTTCAGACATCACTATCATAAAATAGTTCTAAAGTCTAGTCTATCTGAATACACAAATATTTTTATTCCGTATTAATATCAATACCAATGCGTTAATTGACGAACGCGGCTTAAGATAGCTCTAATATCAGATAAAATCTACTTTTAGGCTTATATAAATGAGAGGTAGACCGATTTTGCATGATTTGTACTTAGATTTAGTACGATTATGAGCAAATGACACGAAATGGGATAATTACAACCTGAGGATTCCAGTTGATTCAAAAAAGAACTCAGAAAGCTGATCTATAATACATCCTGCTGCTTTCTGAGTTCTATCCTCCTACTGATCTAGCTTGTAGTTGATGCAGTAGATATTGCGGAGCAATTATGGTTATGGAACACTAAAACTCTTTTGTGTCCTTGACTCAATTGCACTGATGCACTTTTGCATTACCTAATCAACAGCCTTTTGGTTGTAATTATCCAGATTAAAAAAACTCACCTGTCAAATTTATAGGAGTGAAAATGTCAGAACAAGAATTCACGGAAACCACATCAAAAGAGGCTACAGTGGCAGAGATCAACAACCAAACAGGAACCATCACCAAACTTCAGCCTCCCGCGCAATCTCAAGATGAATGGCTAAAATACGGGGAGCAAATTTCTAGCTTTTTAGCAACATTGCCAGAATATCTAGGAAGCTTCTTTAATCAATATAAGCAACCTCTGGTAACAGTTGGTTTAATTGTGGGATCGATTGTTGCGGTTAAAGTACTCTTGGCAATATTAGATGCTTTGAATGATATCCCCTTGGTAGCACCTACTTTTGAGTTGATTGGTATTGGTTATTCTGCCTGGTTTGTTTACCGCTATTTACTCAAAGCCTCAACCAGGCAAGAGTTAACTGGTGAAATCACCATTCTTAAATCACAAGTGGTTGGTAAAGAAATTCCAGAAGCTTAATATCTGAGCTATCGCTTCTCCTGCAAAGACGCTACGCAAATGCTCTAATTCAAAATTCAAAGTCTTTGTTTGAATTTTGAATCTCTAATTTTGAATCTCCTCGCAGGGGAGCAGAGGAGCAGAAGAGCAATAAAGAATCTTTCTCCTCAGCCCCTCTGCTTCTTCAGTGACCAAATAATTACGAATTACGAATTACTGAGACGAGTTTCCTGCGGATAATTTACTCTCTACATTTTCCTTTGGAGTGCGCGAAAGTCGTGGAGACAAGCTACGCGAGCGCACAATGTTTTGAGATGAAATTCCCTCTAATTTGCCCAGTTTTACTAAAGCTTGATGAATCATCGCCGCCACTTCAGCCCGACTAGCTACTTTGTTAGGAGCAAGGACTTGGGGATTTGGATAGTTAACTACCAGCCCATTGGCTGTAGCAGCGGCTATTTTGCCAACAGCATAGGTTGGAATATTTTTAGCATCTTTATAGACACTTAAAATCTGATTTTGGGAAGTGGGTGCTTTCAAATTCAACCCACTGACAAGGGCAACTAAAACTTGCACTCGTGAAATATTTTGTTGTGGTTTAAAGGTTTTTTTAGGGTAGCCTTTGAGAAATCCGGCACTGATGGCTTGGTCAATTGCGGGAGTTGCCCAGAATTTTGCTGGTACATCTTGAAATGCGATCGCAGTCTTAGAGAGTTCTTGATCAAAGGCTTTTTCTAGTATTGCAGCAAATTCCGCGCGGCTTACAGGCTGATTTGGTCTAAAAGAATAATCAGGAAACCCTTTAAGAATACCACGGGAAGAAAGAATGTCTATAAAACGCCGACCCCAGAATTTATTGGGCACATCGTTAAATGCAATTGGCGGCGGAATGATTGATTTTTGTTTTGCCGGAGTTACTAAAGGCAATACTGATGATTTAATTGATGGCTCAAGACCAGTTGAAGGAGATATGCGTGTCCGTGGTTGTGGGAATTGAGTTGGGGCTACCTCAGCAGACGGTAACACTGTACGGGAAGGAGTTGCGCTGTTAGTCGGAAAGAAAGGTGTCTGTGGTTCAACAACAGCCTCAGGTGGAGAATAGGGCAAAACATTGTTGGGGACTGCACTTGGTTCTACCTTGGGAGTAAGGGAGGGCAATACTTGATTTGGTTGAACACTAGAAGATGGAGTGGAGGAAGGCGACAGCAGCCCGTTTAAGTTCCAGCTAGAATCCCGGCGGGACAATGACCAAAAAAGAATCGCTCCGATAGTGGCGAAGGCAACCAGAATGGCTATAAATTCATCAAAGCCAAGGGCAGTTCTTTGGGATGACTCCGGTTCGGAAGGAGGTCTATTTGTCATCGTAATTACCCTGCTAGCAGTAAAATTTGTGTCTAAACAAATTAAGACACAAATGACTCTTTTACACCACCCCTTTTTGGGCATTCTGTCATGTATTGTAAACAGTGAAGCTAATAATTCGCTTCATCCCCTTAAAATTGAGTTTCAACTCTTCTTAAATTGGCGAAGGTATTGAATCTTGCTAGTAAACAGTAAGGATCGTTTAACTCAAAATCTGGGCTAAATCCAGCACAAACCCAGGCAATACATCCTCTCCTGATAAGCTAGTGGGCGATTGCAAAACCTCAAAATCCTGTCCTGGGCGGTAAATTTCCACCTGTTGGTTCTGGGGGTCAATCAGCCAGCCTAAACGCACACCATTGTCAATATACTCCTGCATTTTTTGCTGCACAGTCTTTAAGCTATCTGAAGCAGAGCGCAATTCTACCGCAAAATCGGGAGCGATCGGTAGGAATTTAGTAGGGTCTGGATTCAGGGCTTCTAATCGCTCCCGGCTCACCCAAGATGCATCAGGAGAACGATTTGCACCATTGGGGAGTTTGAAACCTGTTGAGGAGTCAAAAGCTAAACCTGTGCCATCAGCGTCAGCCCAATTGCCTAAGCGTTGTGTCAGTCTACTATTTCGATTTCCGCTTTCCCATCCAGTTGGTGGCATGATAATTAATTCTCCCTCTGCCGTGCGCTCAAGTCGCAAATCTCGATTATTCTGACACAGTTGGAAGAACTGCTCGTCTGTTAGTTCAAGGGTAGGGCTGAGGTTCAGAATCAGGGCAGTCATAGTTGCCTCTCAATCTTGGTAATTTTAGCGTAGCACTTGGTTAACTATCAGGAGTAATGAATCCATAAGGTGCTTTACCTTCTCGGATATTAATACCCCTGATTGTTCCTGTGATTTTCATACCTCTTTACTGACAAGTGTTATGAAGTTTCAAATATAGGATTCCCTAAAAACTGAACGGTATAACACTGCTTGAAAGTTGTAGGAGTTGTGGTTAACTTTTAGTTTATGCACAAAATCGAACTTTATGTCATTTTAAATACTTAGGTTGCTACCTAAAGGCTTAATATATGCTTGGAGAGTATCTTTAACTTTAGAAGGCTGACGAACTGGAGCGATCGCAGAATAATCCGGTTTTACTGTCCAGTCGTAATGGCGAAGCAGTGTGGAAAGCACAATTTTCATTTCCATTTGGGCAAATTCCATACCTAAACAACTGTGCGAACCATGACCAAAACCCACTAGCGCCAAGGGATGTTTTTTATCTTCTTCACGAGGTGGTGCAAAGCGATCGGGGTCGAAGCGGTCAGGATCGGTATACAGTTCTGGTAAACGGTGAGTCAACATCGGCGAAATAGTTACAAACCAACCTGCTGGGATACGATAGCCTCCATACTCAATATCCTTGAGGACACCACGATTATAGGCATACACTGGGGGATAGAGGCGTTCTGCTTCTTTTAGCACGTTGGTTAACTGTGGAAGTTGTTTGAGATGGGACAGGTTAAGGGGATTATTTCCCACGACTGCTAACTGTTCTTGGCGCAGTCGCTCTCGCCACTCTGGGTGATTACCTAATTCAAATATTACCCAAGTTAGCAAGGAGGCTGTGGTTTCATGTCCAGCAAACAACAATAGTAATGCCTCGTTGATTACCTGTTCTTCGCTCAATTTATTGCCATCTTCATCAACAGCTGCTAGCAGTAATCCCAAAACATCTTTTGATTCTTCTAAGTTACCCTGCTCGATACGCTGGGCGTAGGCGTAGCCCGCCGCAGGCATCGCTTGACGCAAAAAAGCAACTAACTTACCCCTAGTATTTTGACCGCGACCATATAAAGTAAAAGGAACATTCCATTTGAATATTGCCATACTGCTATCTAGCAGTTGTGTAAACCACTGACTAGTTTGCTCAACTTCGCTCTTGTTCTGACTTCCCAAAAAGAGGCGAGTCGCAACCATCAGGGTAAGCTGGCGGAAACTAGAATTTAAGGGAATCGTTCTTTGTCCCCAATCTTTAAGGAAATCTTGCACAATATTTTGAATCGTGTCGAAGTATGTAGCGATCGCTTTTCCGTGAAATGCTGGATACATTAAGCGACGAGTTACCCGATGTTCTTCCCCATCTTCTAATAAAATATTGTTGCCAAATGTTGGTTCTAAGAAATACCACCCCATGCGTGACGACATATTTTCTGCCTGTTCCACCAGCACCAGCCGATTAGCATCAGGTCCAATTAAATAAGCACGTTTACGTCCCAGGACGCTTGTCTTAAAAACTGAACCATGCTGCTGGAATCGTCGCCATATATACAGTTCTAAATCCCGGAATATTTCTAAAGTCTCCCCCAAGATGGGCAAGCCATAGCTACCAGGCATTGACTCGGCGGATTTTAGCTGTTGCATATTTGAGTACCTCCAGCAGTAATTAGCTACAGTGTCTACTTAGCTGTATAGGCTGATTGAAATTCAAGATTTGGTTGTCTAGATAAAAGGTAATAGCACCATAAACCTGCTCCAGCGATAGTAATGGAAAGTTTTGAGTAATGCTTTCAGGAGACTCACCATTCAAAAAAGCATAGACAACTGAATCGAGAGAGATCCGAATCCCTTCGATCCAATATCCTCCATCTCGTTGTTTAATATATGGCTTTGCTCTCTTCAGTGCTGATGTCATAAAACTGTTTGCTACTCTTTACTTCGATATTAAGCGATCGCATCTAAAAACAGGCGTGTGGAGTCAGCCAGGATTAAAGAAGCCTTGAGGGAGCATCTCAATTTTATAAAAATATATCTAGCCCTGGCGAATAGAATTCGCGGCTATAAAGACAAAAATCAGTGCAATGGATGCAGGAAGTGTCTGAAGTACAAGAGTTGTTGGTTTTAGGGTTAACGCACCAAAGATACCTGCAATCACAACACACACCAGAAAGAAGACCCGAATTGATAGGAAATCGCTTTTAGTGAATGCTCCCCAAAAGTTGTGATAATATTGCGTGGGCGTAGGCGTAGCCAGTCGTAGACATCGCTAAGTCTATCCAGATATACTCGAATAGCCATTTTATCCTCACGATGTAGGAGAAAATATTGCCTCAATTCCTGATCAGACGCTTATTGAGACTTATGCCTTTGGCTTGAACAAGTTCTTTTAATCTGTTATGTTTTTCGTCTGGTAAACGAAATTGTTAACGCGATCGAATAACGCGAGGAGCTGCGTAAACTGAAAGCGGAGCTACTTCACATCCCTCCTCTATTAACTCCCTTGGATTTAGGGCAAGATTGTAAACTCCTGACCATACTGCCACAAACGCATCGGTCAATTTTAACATTTGGGAAAAGCTAGTTAGTCCCCATACAGGAGAACTTCTCTGTAAGAGCAAAACTCGCCAATTTACGGGAATTCCGCTTGTACTATTATATGCTCCTGATAAAGCACCAGTAATTGCACCTGTAGCCTGTGAGCTTATAAATGTAGCATTTTGCACTTTAAAATTGCCATTGTAAGTAGCCCGCAAAACTGCAAGGCGAAAGTCTTCCAAGGTACTCAAAAAGCAGTAAAATGCCATAGGAATAATGTTACTGAGTTTTTCTTCCCTACCAAACTCAGCTTGCGCCTTTTCTAATCCAGCCCCTTGCTCTAATAAATTTTGGACTTTTAATAGTTTTTTTGGTATTGATGTTGGTGTTTCTCCGATAAAAGAAATTATTTGCGGGATAAGAGTTAGGGGGTCGAGTTTTTCAGTTAAAGCTTGAGCGATCGCATATCCTACTGCTAGTGTTGCATCCCTTACCACTGGGTCATTCTCCCAGATTTTTAGGACATACAGCAAGTTTTTTCGGAGCTTAATTGGATTTTCGTGAAAAAAGAGCGCTACTGGTAGTGTGGCAATAATTATTTTAATCGATATGTCATCAGTTGCGGCTGAATGAAGAGATTCTTGTTGCTGACGCGCTATCCAATCATCTAAATCTAATCTACCCAACGCAATTAAACTCTCAGTCCCTAGAACCGCCATTCTGCCAAAATCTAGGTAACTCTGAGACTGTATTTCACCGCCAGAAGCTGAACTCCCCCCCAGGAATGCTCCCAGGAAAGTGCCTTGAAACCGACTTTTAGGAGAGTAACGCATTAATTATACAGTTAAAAGTGAGGAGTTAATTAAATATTGTTAATTCTTCACAGATGCGATTAATCGCGTCTCCTAACTCTTAACTCTTAAATAATTTACTAACGCTTGTAAGCCCAACAAATAACTTTGAGAGCCAAAACCACTGATTTGCCCGATCGCTACCGGGGCAATGTAGGAATGATGGCGAAAATCTTCCCGACGGTAGATGTTACTCAGATGTACTTCAACTGTGGGCAAGTTAACAGCAGCGATCGCGTCTCGCAATGCCACACTTGTATGAGTATACGCTCCGGCATTAATCAAAATTCCCTGATATTGCCCTAATGCGCCATGAATACTATCTACCAAAATTCCTTCATGATTTGACTGCACAGGAAAAACCTTCGCCTGTAACTTTAATCCCTCTTCTTCTAACAGGCGGTTAATTTCAGCTAGTGTCAATGAACCATAAATTCCTGGTTCTCGCTGTCCTAGCAAATTCAAGTTTGGCCCGTGCAGTGCCAAAATGCTTAAGGGTTGCAATGTTGAGTTCAGCACTTTAGGCTAGTGGCGACGGCGCGAGCGATCGTTCACCGGAATCGGAATCAGTTCCGGTTCCGGTTCAGCCTGGGGTCCTAACAGGCTCTCAATTAGCCTACGAGCTAATTCCTTAAGCTTTTCCAGCACCTTTTCTATATAGTCCATTGAACTGACCGCTCCTGAGATACTACCTCAAATTTTGATTAACAGGTACGCATAAAATAACGTATTTCGCACCTGCCTCTTTCAACTTAGTTGACACACTCTCTTATTTAGGGCGTGAGTCACTTTTAAAATTTGGTGTTTTCTTCTACCTTAATCCTTAGATTATCACATTAGCAACCTAACAAACTACATCTCACCAAAGACGGGGATCAAGGGTTAAAGTTTGAGCGTGCCAATTTTAGATTTTAGATTCTTTTGGTTGATGCCAGACTAACATCCCTTGTGGATGCCACAAATCCAAAATCCCAAATTTAAAATTCAAAATCTATTGACTCTTGACTTGTAACTAACCTTCTGTGCTCTTTTTTTTCGCAACAGTGGTTGATGACTTAGTTGATGATTTAGCAGTTGACTTAGATTTAGAACTCGAACTCGTTGATTTACTCGTTTTGCGAGTCGATTTTGCTGTCGATGCTTTACTCTCCAACAATTTCAGTGCCTCAGCCAGCGTTATATTTTCTACCGATTGACCTTCTGGGATACTCACATTAGTTTTGCCATGCTTAATGTAAGGGCCATAAGGACCGTCGTAGATGTTGATTGTCTCGCTGTCTTCTGGATGTGTACCCAATTCACGTAAGGCTGCCTTGGACTTGCTGTTAGTGGAACTACGCCCCTTTTTTGGTTCGGACAATAATTCTAATGCACGTTCTACGCTAATTGTCAATACATTATCCGCAGCTTTTAGGGAACGGTAATCTTTCCCCTCCTTACCTTGGTCATGAACGACATAAGGGCCAAAGCGTCCCAAACTAGTTTGGATTTTGCCATTAGTGACTGGATGAACTCCTAATGTCCGGGGTAGTGCCAAAAGACCAACAGCCATCTCCAGGGTAACGGTTTCCGGGGTGACACCTTTGAGCAGGGAGGCTTGTTTAGGTTTAGGGTTTTCGTCAGTTTTGTCACCTAATTGGACATAAGGCCCATAAGCACCAATTTTCACATAAATCGGTTCACCAGTTTCGGGATGCCGACCTACCTGGTCGGGGCCTGTGGTTTTTTGCCGCAGCAATACTTCTACCTGTTTGGGGTCGAGGTCAGCTGGTGTCAAATCTTTGGGAATTGAGGCAGTAATAACACCGTCACCATTTTCAACTTCAATGTAGGGTCCATATTTACCAATACGGACTTTGGCATCTAAATTCTCTAGTTCTACAGTCCTAGCTTTGGTGGCGTCAATTTTACTTTCCTGTTCTTTAACTAGGGTTTCCAGCCCTTTCTCTCCCAAATAGAATTTCTGCAAATAGGGTAGCCATTTCGCTTCACCTGTGGCAATGTCATCAAGGGTTTGCTCCATTTTCGAGGTAAAACTGGGATCAACGATGTCGGGGAAATGTTTTTCCAGCAAATCGGTGACGGCGAAAGCGGTAAAGGTGGGAATGAGAGCGTTAGTCACCAATTGAGAGTAACCCTTGTCGATGATCGTACCAATGATGCTGGCATAAGTACTGGGACGACCGATACCTTCGCTTTCTAAAGTTTTCACCAAAGTCGCTTCAGTGTACCTAGCTGGCGGTTGAGTTTCGTGACCAATTGCTTCCAGTTCTGTACAATTCGGGTGATCTCCCACTTTCAGATTCGGCAAAATTACTTCCTGGTCTTCTAGTGCTGCTTCTGGGTCGTCTGAACCTTCGACGTAGGCACGTAAGTATCCGGGAAATTCAATCCGCTTGCCAGAAGACCGGAATCCAGCGTCCTCGACTTGCAATTGTACGGTAATTTGAGTTTGTCGGGAATCAGCCATTTGACAGGCGACGGTACGCTTCCAAATCAAATCGTAGAGGGCAAGTTCCCGACCGCCCAAACCAGTTTCTTGAGGGGTGCGGAAGCTGCTACCTGCTGGACGAATTGCTTCGTGCGCTTCTTGTGCGCCTTTGGATTTGGTAGTGTATTGCCGGGGTTGGGGACTGAGATATTGTTTACCATAAAGCTTTTCTACACAACTTCGAGCTGCTGCGATCGCTTGATCTGACAAATGCACCGAATCTGTCCGCATATAGGTAATATACCCCTGCTCGTACAAATTTTGAGCAACCCGCATTGTGTCACGGGCTGAGAGGCGCAGTTTCCGGTTAGATTCTTGCTGCAACGTCGAAGTCGTAAACGGTGGCGAGGGTTTGCGCGTTACTGGGCGTTCCTCGATCTCGCTGACACTCCAGGTTTTCTCTGTCAAGCGTTCCTTGAGGGCGATCGCTTGGTCAACGTTTAGCAACAACACATTGCGACCTGCGGTAATTTGCCCGGTTGCTGCGTCAAAATCGCTACCATTAGCTATTTTGGTTCCTGCCAATGTCACCAACTGAGTAGCAAAGGGGGTTTTTTCCTTTTCTAAACTAGCTTTCAAATCCCAGTAAGTACCTTCATGGAAAGCGCGGCGTTGGCGTTCCCTAGTGACCAAAAGTCGCACGGCTACAGATTGGACTCGCCCAGCAGATAATCCCCAGGCGATTTTTTTCCATAGCAGGGGAGACAGAGTGTAGCCCACGAGTCGATCTAAAATCCGCCGCGTTTCTTGGGCGCGAACCAACTGCTCATCAATATTGCGGCAGTTTTTCAGAGCTTTTTTGATCGCGTCTTCGGTAATTTCGTGAAACACCATCCGCTTAGTCGGAACTTTCGGCTTGAGTAGCTGGTATAAATGCCAACTAATGCTTTCACCTTCCCGGTCTTCGTCCGTTGCCAGAATCAGTTCATCTACATCTTTGAGGGCTTCTTTGAGCAGGGTGACAATTTTCTTTTTGTCTTTCGGGACAACATATACCGGTTCAAAGTCGGCGTCCACATTTACCCCTAGCTGCGCCCATGTTTCCCCTTTGACAGCGGCGGGAATTTCACTAGCCGACTGAGGTAGGTCACGTACATGACCCATAGATGCCTCCACCCGATAGCCTGCTGGCAGGTAGTTGCGAATGGTACGAGCTTTGGTTGGAGATTCGACGATGACGAGTGTTGACATGGAAATTTCAAAAAAAGAATAGCTACTAAGCTAAACAGTCAAATTGAGGTAATTTTTGCAAATTGTCAAGATAAAACGTCACGCTTAGAGCGGTGATTTAATCCTCACACAAACTGCCTGTTAGGGCGAAAATCCGCTTAACTTTGGGTGCAGTCCTTCCTCAAGGATAGAGTAGGGGAATGCTGGCTGTGAATTTCCAGCTATTTCAATCTTTAACTTATCTAACGCATAATTGGCGAGTAAAGTTTTTAAAATATCCCGCAAGTGTAATTTAATTGAGAATAGGAAGTGGGGAGTGGAGAGTAGGGAGGAGAAGGGGACAAGGAGGAATTATTAAAAAAAAGTCTTTACTTTGTCTATTTTCAATGCCCAATGCCCCACTTTCATAGAGGTTGTGCCAAAATTAAACCAAACTTAAGAGTAAAAGCGAAGTGGGGTTTGTACCTATCCGCTTGATGCAAAACTATGCAAACAATTCGTCAAGGTGATGTCATCTTACTACCTGTGCAGCAGGTTGAAGGACAAAAAATACCTCACTTAACTTTGGCAGAGGGTGAAGTTACGGGGCATAAACATCGCATTACTGAGGGAAACGCAGAATTATACGAGAAAGATAGCACACTTTATTTACGTGTGTTTTCAGAGTCGGCATTGCTAGCTCATGAGGAGCATAAAGCTATTTCTATTCCCAAAGGTGATTGGATGGTGAAAATTCAGAGAGAATACGAGCCTGAAGGTTGGCGTTATGTCGCTGATTGAAAAGTTAACACCTGAGCAAGAGGATTTGATTCCAGTTTATCGGGATAAGTGGAGAGCGATCGCGCTTTCAACTGAGCGGATTGATA
>JBBSCU010000038.1:0-27485 GCA_038249935.1 Chroococcales cyanobacterium | reverse complement strand
CACAGAACAGCAACAGCAAATATTACAGTTAAAAACTGCCCGAGAAAACGACCAAGCGATCGCTAAAGCGATCAAATGCACCCCTAAACAGATGCAAAAGCGCTGGACTCAACTTTTAGAAATAGCATGGGCTATCCGCAATGGTCATACTGAAGCCCAAACAGGTTGAAGTCAAGGCGAAATAACTAAAATTAATCCAAGCTGAATTTCCAGTCATTAGAAATTTTGTTATAGATATGGCGGTTCAGGGGTGTAATAATGAAAGTGAATAAAATTAGAGAAAAACATGAACCCAGTATTTCCCGAACTCTCTAGTCTTTCGAGAGCGGAAAAACTTCAACTGGTAGAAGATCTATGGGATGAGATTGCCGCTACACCAGCAGCACTCCCAGTTTTAGATTGGCAGAAACAAGAGCTAGCCCACCGCAAAGCCGAATATCTACAAAACCCAGCCATTGGCAACAGTTGGGAAAATGTAAAAGCCAGAATCTCTCAACGGCATGGCTAGAAAATTACAGCAATTTTTTATTTAATTAAATCACATACCTTGTAAGGGTACAGCATTGCTGTACCCTTACCGCGTAGTCTATTTAACTGAAAATTGCTGTAAGACAAAAGGTAAATTCTCTTCCTTTCATTCTTGCTTAGATTAGTAACTCATTCCTAATCCAAATTAGAGCCCATTTATAAGGTAAATCTTAAGTAGGGTGCGTTAGACGCTAATATTATATTTTTCGTGACAAATCATATCGAAATACCCGCCTAACACACCCTATAGTAATTTTATTTTTACTTTATAAATAACCTCTAACCTCTTGATGGTGGAACTTCCGTACATGAGTGGCTTCTCAACCTATGCTAATTTTTATTCTTAGCCCTAACTCAACCGTATTGAGTTATATTTAAAAATCTCTTCAACAATATCAATTTATAGTACTATTGTACTAATAACGTACTTAATGATTTTTAGGTCAAAATATGGTCTCAGTAAATAAACTAGTAAAACCGTTTCTGAAGTGGGCAGGAGGGAAAAGGCAAATTGTTCCATTAATAGAAAATAATCTCCCTAAAAATTATAATTACCAAACCTACTATGAACCTTTTATTGGCGGAGGAGCGCTCTTATTTACTTTGCAACCTAAAAAGGCTGTAATTAATGATAGTAATGCTGAATTAATCAATTGTTATACAGTTGTTAGAAACTCTGTTGATGAATTAATTGATAATTTAAAAATTCATAAAAATAATGAGGATTACTATTATGGTATTAGAGATTGGGACAGGGAAGAAAGTTTTCAAGATAGAACACCAGTAGAACGAGCATCAAGAATTATTTTTCTGAATAAGACTTGTTATAATGGCTTATTTAGAGTCAATTCTCAAGGACAGTTTAATGTGCCTTTTGGTAAATACAAAAATCCAAATATTTTAGATTTAGCTGTTTTAAAAGCTGTAAGTAAATATTTAAATGATAACCAAATTACAATATTTAATTTAGATTTTCAAGACGTTCTTAAAGATGCAAAAAAAGGAGACTTTGTATATCTTGATCCTCCTTATGATCCAGTTTCTGATACTGCTTCTTTTACTGGTTATGATGTAAATGGATTTAATAAAGATGAGCAAATCAGGTTAAAAGAAACATTTGATAATTTAGACAAGAGAGGTTGTAAACTTCTATTAAGCAATGCTTATACAAACTTCATCATAGACTTGTATAAAGATTATAAACAGATAAAAATATCAGCAATTAGAGCTATTAATTCAAATGCTAAAAAAAGAGGTAAGGTGGACGAAATTTTAGTAAAAAACTATGATTAAATTATCGAATAAAAGACAAAAATCTAAGAATGAGATTGCCTGGGAAAAGTTATTTCAAAAATATCATATTCTAGAAAATATATCTAAGATAGGGTTTTTTGAAATAGGATCTGCGAATATTAATGAATTCAGAGAAAGCAGATTAATGGCAAAGTTTGACCATCATGCTAATTTACCTGAAGTTTTTAAAAACCACAGACTTTCTATATTACCTGTCTCTAGAAATAAATACATTATTGGCAAGTTTGATTGTTATTTAAATGTTACATATGATAATACTTTAGAAGCAATCGCTTTAGAGTTCCCAAAAGGAATAGAAACTATAGACTATACAAATTTATATTCAGAAAGTTCAGCATTAAGTTGTGCTTTTAATATAGGTATGATAAGTAATTTGATTGACGGTGAAGAGACGTATCACACAGTTTATGGACGAATGTCTACAGGTACATTTAAATTTAATATAAATACAATAGTAGATGATACTCAACATAATATTGGAGTTAATAATGCTCAATGTGAAATAGATGCAGGTTTTGAAAGCGATCAGTACTTTCTATTATTAGAAGCTAAATTATATGATGTAGATGATTTTTTAGTTAGACAATTATATTATCCATATAGGCTTTGGTCTACTAAGATTCCAAATAAAGAAGTAATTCCCATCTTAATGACTTATTCTAACTCGAGCAATATATTTAGCTTTTTTATCTATAAATTCGATGAAATTTTAAATTACAATTCAATAAGATTGGTAGAACAAAGAAATTATGTGATATCTCCTGAATCAATAACACATGAAGATCTATCTGAAGTTTTTAAATCTATTACTATAATTCCTGAGCCAAGTGTTCCATTTCCACAAGCAAATAAATTTGAAAGAATCATAGATTTACTTACACTTTTACTAGATAAAGAATTAACAAAGGAGGAAATAACAAAGGAGGAAATAACAGCAAATTATCAATTCGATGAAAGACAAACTAATTATTATACTGATGCTGCTAGATATCTTGGCTTAATGGATAAGTATATAGACCCAAATACTAGAGAAACAACATTTCGTTTAAGCGATCAAGGAAGCCATTTACTAAAAAAAAGGTACAAAATAAAGATTTTATCTTTAATTGAAAAAATTTTGCAACATCAGGTTTTTTATAAGACTTTTGAATTTACTCTTTCAAATGGTTTTATTCCAGATATTAGTGTAATAGGTAAAATTATGCAGTCTTGTAATTTAAAGATAAATATTACAACTATTCAAAGGCGATCAAGCACAGTCCGTGGATGGATAGCATGGATTGTAAATATGTTATCAGAGGAATAAAGAATTAAAATATCTAACCAAACTTAAGAGATAGAAAAAAACAGCACCACCTAAGAATAGCTTATAGTAATTTTTATAACTCTCAGGAAAATAAGGAATATATTGTTGTATCAACCTACTTTTACCCCCTACCCACTTCAAAAAGGGACGCGGGTTAGTTTCTTTAGAAATTTGAATTACCATTTACTTCCGATTTAACTGAAATAATCACGATTAAGTAAAGCCAATATAACCGACGAGTCATATTTTATATTAACTGCTAATTTTTCAGCCGCATAGATTACAATTGGGTAGATAAAGCAGATAAAAACAAACGTAAGTCTATAACAAGGCAGTTTACATTCAGATGTTTGATGGATTTTGGGATAACATCTTTCGCTACCCCCGCTATTTTATTACTATCCTCTTAGGTGTAGTTTTAAACACCTTTGCGCCATTAGTGCCACTGTTGAAACGTCCAATCACCTTGATCGCTATCGTAGGTTTATTTGTGGGCAGCCTATTGTTTCTTTCTCTTACCCTACGTGCAATGCTAGGCTTGAGTACAATCTAGACAGACTGTTGCTCTTGGTGTTGTTCCCGCTAAGTACTGTCTACCCAACTTGTAATCTATTTTTGTTGTACAACCTCTGTAATGAGGCGAAATTTTTATGGCTACAAATCGCCGCGTTTCCCGCGTTGCTGAACTGATCAAACGGGAAGTTAGCCAAATGCTGCTCAACGGCATTAAGGATGACCGTGTGGGTACAGGGATGGTAAGTGTTACTGATGTTGATGTTTCCGGCGATCTCCAACACGCCAAAATCTACGTCAGCATCTATGGTACGGATGAAGCTAAAGTAGAAACAATGGCAGGCTTAAAGTCGGCCACCGGTTATGTCCGCAGCGAACTTGGGGCGCGGGTACGGCTACGTCGTACACCAGAGGTGATATTTCTCGAAGATCGCTCCATCGAACGCGGTAATAAGGTACTAGCACTACTAAATAAACTTAACGATGAGCGTCCGCCAGAAAATCTAGTATCAGTAGAACATAGCACTGATCAAGATAATGAATCACTTACTGAATAAGTAACTTAAATAACAATGTAACTTCAGAACAATTAATCTCAGCAAATCTGCCAAACAGCTTACAGACGTGACTAGATCGCGTCTGTTTTAATGTAACCATAACCTGCTTCAGCGATCGCTAGCTGCATATATCTGACAAATATAGTTGTGTTGTTTATCCTTATATAAATACCAGCAGTTCTATATCCGACTTTAGGGTGATTATTTGATATGTAAGCGATTCCTGCGGCGGGCTACACCTACGCGATCCGAATTCTTCCCACTCGCTAAATCTTGCCAAAAGGCAGTAATGGCAACACTTTCAGACCTGTTGAGTAAAAATCATCCAGCTACCCAAGCAGGTTAAGTTAACTACTCTGAATTCTTTTTGTAAAGCGGATTTTTAGAAATTGTCAGCATTTGTTGACTTTCTTAACATTTCTTGAGATAATTTTAGGATGTATAGCGTCAAAATAAAAATAGTTCCGTATACCAAACTACAAAAGTCTAGCCACAAGTCTGATTTCTGTCGTGTTTGTTCCTAACTATTAACGGGAACACTATCTAATTGTTAATTTGTGAGTAAAAACCATGAGTGTGAATACGGTGCCTTCTATCAATTACTACTCTCTAGATGTGATCCAAGACGAAGCACGCCGACTGGTGCAAAAGGGAATGATTAGCCGACAGCAGCCAATATATACACTCTGCCAATACATTCCAGCGAGAGAGTGGGTTTGCGTTGAATGTGAATTAGAGAAATGTGACTTTTTATTACGCGATCGCATTGGCGATCTGATTGGTCGTGAACAATGGGACAACGACTAATCTGGTGATTTCAGATTTTGGGATTGGGAGTTTATTTTCGATTTGTGGATTTCACAATAAACGATTCGACACCCAATAGCGGGATAATCTCTGCCTTTTGATGAGTATTACCCGATTCAGAATCTTGCGTTTTTCATTAATACAGTAGCATTAAAGTCTCAATTTATACAATTTATCAAGTTAAGGAAAGCATCAGAACCAATTGTTCTCTAGATCTGATGCTACAACTTGAGTCTAATACCACTAGGTGGAATTCGTAATAAGGCTCATACCCCCTACGGGAAAGCAATCTAGGCGCAGCGTGCCGTAGTCAAGACTCGCTAAGGTAATTAATTCCTATACCACAACGGTTTCATGGTTAGGAACGCAAATTTAATAACGTGCAATTCTTATTTAACTTGGAATGGTGCGTTACGCTCCGCTAACACACCCTACTTTTGCGCTTTATTTAATCCACATTCCTTACTGAGCTTGCCGAAGTATTGATTTGAAGTAGGCGGTTTCCGCCGTGTTGTACAAAGCTGTTCTACATTTTACTTGCATAATTGGGACGGGTAATACTTCGGCGCAGAGCATACAAATTGCGCCCGATGAACTCAGAACCGTCCATCATATTCATACAAGAATTCCTCTTCCCCACTCCCAATTTTCAAGCTAGAGCATTTTCCAAATCAGCTTGTAAATCTTGCTGATGTTCAATTCCTACCGAAAGACGGACTAAATTATCCTTGATTCCGCGCTTGAATCTTTCTGCTTCTGGTAAAGCGCCGTGAGTCATTTTGGTAGGATAGCAAAGTAGTGATTCCACTCCTCCTAAACTTTCTGCTAGCAAAAATAACTTGAGTCGAGAAGCGAATCTTTCAACCTCAGCAAAACCGCCTTTTAATTCCAAACTAATCATCCCCCCAAAGCCAGACATTTGCTCTTTTGCTAATTGATGCTGTTCATGACTGGATAAGCCTGGATAATAAATACGCTCAATTTTGTCATGTTTTTCTAAAAATTCAGCCAAAAACAATGCGTTTTTTTCATGTTCTCGCATTCTTACAGCTAAAGTTTTAATTCCTCGCAGCACTAACCAGCTATCAAAAGGACTAGGAATTGCCCCGATCGCATTTTGATAAAACTTCAGTTCGGTGTATAACTGCTCGTTAGATGTGATAACTGCGCCACCAATAATATCACTGTGTCCCCCTAAATATTTAGTAGTGCTGTGAACCACAATATCAGCACCAAAATCTAACGGTCTTTGAAAATAAGGACTAGCAAAGGTATTATCAACTGCTAAAATGATGTTGTTTTTACGGGCAATATTTGCCAGTGCAGCAATATCAATAATTTTTAACAAAGGGTTGGTAGGAGTTTCAATCCAAATCAGCTTGGTATTTGGTTGAATGGCAGTTTCAAAATCAGCGATATGATCAATATCTACATAGGTAGTTGTTACACCCCAATTTTTCACTACCTTTTCTAACAAACGATAAGTTCCACCATACAAATCATCACCAGCAACAATATGATCCCCAGTTTTTAGCAGACTTAATACTGTAGTAGTTGCAGCCAAACCAGAGGCAAATGCTAAACCAAATTTCCCATTTTCAATAGAAGCTAAAGCCGATTCTAAAGCAGTACGGGTGGGGTTTCCCGTGCGAGAATATTCATATCCTTTATGTTTACCTATGGCTTCTTGTTCATAGGTAGAAGTTAAATAAATGGGAACAATTACAGCACCTGTTTGAGGATCTGGTTGCTGACCTTCATGAATAGCTCTAGTCTCAAATTTCATTATTAATCCTTGATTATTCCTGGGTTTGACTAATCCAATATTTGATTAAATCGGCTCTGGTAATTAATCCAATGGGAACATCATTTCGCTTAATAATAATCCCTGTTGTTCCCGATAATAATACTCGATAAGCTTCAGAAACATCAACTTCTTCATCGAGCATTGGCAGGGGTTTACCCATCACTGCGGACACTTCCTGGTTAGAAAAGTTGATCCCATCATGGATAAATTTCATTAAAGACGCTTCATTCACGCTTCCTACTACATGATTATTATCAATCACAGGTAACTGAGAAATATTCAGTTTTTGCAGATAGTTTGTGGCTTTGCTCAAAGTATCACGGGGGCTGACAGCAATTAAAGAAGGAAAATCTATTTTTTGAGCGAGAATTTCGCCAACTTTGATGCTTTTTGCTGTTGTACCTTCCCAAAAACCATTTTCTTGCATCCAGGCATCGGAATAGATTTTATTAATGTAATTTCTTCCCGTATCTGGTAACAAGACTACAATGTACTTCGGCTCTGTCAATCTGGCTGCATACTTTAGGGCTGCGGCTACTGCTGCACCACAGGAACCTCCTACCAATAAACCTTCCTCCCGTGCTAAACGACGAGTCATATTAAAAGACTCTTTATCGCTAATCCGAACCATTTCATCGACTAATTGACGATTAAATGTCTTGGGAATAAAGTCTTCACCAATTCCTTCAAGTTTGTAAGGTTTTGGGGTGTCACCAGAAAGAATTGAACCCTCTGGATCAGCACCAACAATTACTATATTTGAGTTCCGCTCTTTTAGATATTTGGCAACTCCTGAAATTGTGCCGCCTGTTCCCATACCTGCAACAAAAACATCAATTTTACCATTACTATCTGTCCAAATTTCTGGGCCTGTAGTTAAGTAATGAGCTAAAGGATTATTCGGGTTTTCAAATTGATTTGGTCTATAAGCTCCTGGTATTTCTTTGGCGAGTCTTTCTGCGACACCGTTATAACTTTCTGGTGAATCAGGCGGTACAGATGTGGGAGTTACAACTACTTCTGCACCATAAGCTTTGAGTAAATTGATTTTATCTTGGCTCATTTTATCCGGCATGACGAAAATACAGCGATACTTTTTCACTGCTGCAATTAATGCCAGTCCCACACCAGTATTACCTGCGGTAGCTTCAATAATAGTGCCACCCGCTTGCAGTTGACCTGTTTTTTCTGCGGCTTCAATCATGGTGATGGCAATTCTATCTTTGGTACTCCCGCCAGGATTGAGATATTCTACTTTGGCATAAATAGTAGATTGAATGTCTTCGGTAATTTTGTTAAGTCTGACTAATGGAGTTCTACCAATTGCTTGCAAAATGTTGTCGTAAGTAGCCATATATAGGTTCTGTTAGTGTTGAGAGGTTATGGGTTTTTTATGTTGGTTCAAGGGATGATGTTTCACGCAGAGGCGCAGAGGCGCAGAGAGAAGAAATGAGTGTTAGGATGCTGGTTGCAGTGTCTCAGGTCTGGGGAAGCAGGGGGAGATTAAGAAGACAGGGAGAATAACCCATGCTCAATGCCCCATTCCTAACTTACAGTCCCCTTCACTCTATATACTAAATTATTGATATTAATAGTCAATTACTGAAGATACTGATCCAGAATCATCATGAAATCTTTACACCGTCCTGATCTCTATAGCTGGTCTAATTTCAATCCGGCAAGAAATATTGATTTCAATGGGATTGCCTGGATTCGTCCAGATGGCAACATCTTGATTGACCCAGTAGCCCTATCAAATCATGATTGGAATCATTTGCAATCTCTCGGTGGTGTGGTTTGGATTGTGCTGACGAATTCTGAGCATATCAGGGCAACTAAAGAAATTGCCGATCAAACCTATGCTAAGATAGCCGGGCCTATGGCAGAAAAAGACACTTTTCCTATACTTTGCGATCGCTGGCTGTCTGATGGTGAAGAGTTTGTACCAGGACTGGAGGTGATTGAACTCCAAGGTTCTAAAACCCCTGGTGAACTGGCTCTGCTGCTGGAAGAAACGACCTTGATTACGGGAGATTTAGTCCGAGCACGCAAAGCAGGTAGCTTAACAATTTTGCCAGATGACAAGTTGCTGAATCGAAAGGAGGCTGTTGCTTCTGTGCGGAGGTTAGCCCAACTGAGTCGGATAGAAGCGGTGCTAGTGGGGGATGGTTGGCCAGTCTTCCGGGATGGATGCGATCGCTTAAAGGAACTTGTGGCGACGTTGTAAATGAGTAATCATCCAATACAGTTCGGTTAATATTGTTTCACTCTCTTCTTGTTCCCATGCTCCGTATGGGAACGAGCAAAGCCTCATCAGGCTAATTACTTTATAAAAATGCCTGATTACTTTCTCAAAATACTTAAATACTTACTCAAAAGCAACTTTGACTTACTCAAAAGCAACTTTGACTTACTCAAAAGCAGCTTTGACTTACTCAAAAGCAACTTTGACTTACTCAAAAGCAGCTTTGACTTACTCAAAAGCAGCTTTGACTTACTAATTTTGGTGTATTCCGCAAGTCAAATGAGCTTTGACTTATTCAAACCCCAGTTTGCTTTCTAATTTCAGTGTTTTCCGTAGGCGGGGGAATCTTATCCGAACCGTATTGAGGAATCATCGAGTTATTTATTTGATCTAAGCGCTGATAGCACTATTGATAATTTATTATCAATATATTGACAGTTAATAACTTGAGCGACTAGCTAAATCAAGAGGGGAAGAATGAAGAATCGCCGCGTTGTCATTGTTGGCGCTGGATTCGGTGGGTTGCAAGCTGCCCAATCTTTAGCTGATTCTGGTGCAGATGTATTGTTAATTGATCGCAACAACTATCATACTTTTGTACCGTTGTTGTATCAGGTTGCGACAGGTCAATTGGAACCCGAATACATTGCTTACCCTATCCGCACGATATTACGGCGATTCTCTTTGCTGCGGAATAAGCCTAAGGTTCAGTTTTTGATGGCTGAGGTTGAGCAAATTGATTTTTTGGGGCAAACTGTTGAAACAGATAGTTGTGTAATTACCTATGACTTTCTTGTGCTGGCAACTGGCAGCCGAACCCAGTTTTTGGGAGTTCCTGGAGCTTTAGAATATGCTTTCTCCATGAGAACATTAGAAGAAGCGATCGCATTGCGAAATCAGATTTTCTCTTGTTTTGAGCAAGCTATCCAGGAATCTGATTTATCACGACGCCAACAACTGCTTACCTTTACGATTGTCGGCGGTGGGCCAACAGGTGTTGAACTGGCAGGTGCTTTCGTTGAAATGCTTCGAGGTCACTTGCGTCGAGATTATCCCACACTTTTGAAACAAGTCAGGTTGATTCTTGTGCAATCTAGCGATCGCTTATTGTCCGATCTCCCAAAGAAGTTGGGAGCTTATACTTGCAAACGACTACATCAGCTAGGAGTGGAAGTTTATCTACAAACTAGAGTCAGTCTCGTTACTTCCGAATCTGTACATCTTCAAAACCATGAGGTGATTCCCAGTGCAACCGTTATTTGGACTGCGGGATTAGAGGCAAATTCTCCCCCAACATCACAGGAGGTATCTTTGGCAAAGAAGGGAAAATTACTTGTTCATCCCACCCTGCAATTACTAGAGCAACCCAATGTTTATGCCATTGGGGATCTTGCCTATATCGAAAATAACGGTAAAGCATTAACCGGAGTTGCACCAGAAGCACTTCAACAAGGTGTTGCTGTAGCCCGAAATATTCAGCGGCAATTTCGAGGTAAATCGCCAAAGCCCTTTAGCTATTTCAACAAAGGGAGATTAGCGATTATCGGTTGCTATTCAGGTGTGGGAAAAATTGGCGCATTTGCATTTACAGGCTGCTTGGCTTGGCTGATGTGGTTAGGAGTGCACTTAGTATATCTTCCTGGCTACCGCAGTCGCTTGTTAATTTTACTCACTTGGTTACATACTTACTTATTAGGCGATCGCTCTGTTCGCTTGATTCTGTCTGTTAAATATATTAACTTTCCAAACCGCCAAGTGCTTCCCAAAGAGAAGTTACATTTTTTCCCTGAGTCGCGTTGATCTAAATTCCTGCAATTGCAATTAATCACAGTTGGAGTTAAGGCAATGACTGAAAATAGAACTCACATTAGTCTCAAATCAAAAGATATTGCGATCGCTTATTTGTTGCTGCGAATTCTTATCGGCGTGAATTACTTTAATCACGGATTCACTCGCATTTTTAAGATCCCTGGATTCGTTGAAGCTACCGTCAAACAACTAGCAGATTCTTATTTCCCAGAATTTCTGGTGAGAATCAATTCTTACCTAGTGCCGCCCGTAGAATTAATTGTGGGCGTGTTGATCACGGTTGGGTTAGCAACTAGAAGCGCTTTGATTGTCACCTTTGCCCTGATGATCATCTTAATGTTAGGGGTGACATCGGTACAAAATTGGGCTGCTGCTAGTTCAATGCTTTCTTACGCTATTGTGCTGTTTATTTTGCTTGCAGGTAGCAGCTTTAATATTTACTCGCTCGATCACTTGAGAAGAAACAGACGAAAACTTGCAGATTCAGCAAATGATCGTCAACAAAGTATGGTCAACTTCTTGAGGAATAACTTTTGGATAAAACGCCGACTACAGCATCGTTCACCCAACCATAATACTTTCAAATAAAGAAATGTTTTTAAAGTGCGTTACACGAATGTTTAACGCACTTGCTCATAAAAGAGGTAAGATGATGTTTGAAAAGTCTTCTTGTTGGTAGCAAAACGTTTTAGATCCCCCTAAATCCACGCCACGTGCTTCAAGTCGGGAAACCCGCCCAACGCAGTGGCTCCCCTTAAAAAAGGGGGACTTTGATTCCGGTTCCCCCTTTTTTAAGGGGGGCTAGGGGGGATCAATAAGTGCCTAAGATCACAGACAATCACTTTTCAAACAACCTCTAAGAGCGATCGCACTGTCCCACCGCTATGATTTTAGTAGGCAGTGCGATCGCAACTTATTAGGCAGGAACAAACTTCAGCGAAACCCCATTCATACAGTAGCGCTTGCCAGTGGGTGCAGGACCATCGTCAAAAACATGACCCAGATGACCACCACAGCGACTGCAATGCACTTCCGTTCTAGTCATAAACAACGACTTATCTACAGTTAGTGCGATCGCACCTTCAATTGGGTTAAAAAAGCTTGGCCAGCCAGTACCACTGTTAAATTTGGTATCGGATGTAAACAGTGGTAGTTCACACGCAGCACAAAAATAACTGCCTTTATCGTATTCCTTATCGAGCTGGCTGGTATAGGGACGTTCAGTGCCATGTTTACGCAACACACTAAACTGTTCTGGCGTTAAAATCGTCTGCCACTCTGACTCAGGTTTGGTAATTTCAAATCCACTCTTAGAAGTTGTCATGCTTTCTGACCTCCGATTGATATATTGTAATAACCATGCCGTGCCAACTATTACAGCACCAGCTTGTAAAAAATAGCGTTTGTTCATATATCTATTATTTTCTATTTTTTGGTTAAGTGGCCAATTAACTCCGGTACGGTATTCCCTGCCTTAATTACTATAATCAGCGATCGCCATGAATCAGTCCTGATAGTTTGATTAAAATTAGCTAAGAAACAATAAATAGTTTTTCAACAAAATACAGGGCGGGAATCCGATCAACTCGCCAAAGATAATCTGAAATTTTTGAGGTTTGATTATGCGATCGCACAAAGCTTAAAATAGCAGATTTAATTAGTACATTGACTTCTAGTCAATGCACCTGAGTAGAAAAGTTATTCAACTCTGGCGCGGAGTGCGGGAGATGGAAAGAGGGTTTGAAATCCAGCTTGCCGCTCATTTAAGGGTTCTGGGGTATCGTTCCAAAGGCTCTCATAATAAAAGAAGGTGACACCTAGACCGCGTTCTTGAGCAGCCCGCACCTGAGCCTTAATTTGCTGTATTGGAACTGGATTATTTCGTAACCCTGTCATAATGCCAATTCCAGTTGGAATTATTTGTTGAGCTTCTTGAATTTCTGGGCGGGAAATATTTGCCACAAAACTTTGCAGATTCGGACGATAAACTTGCACAATTAACTCGTCTACAATATTTTGCCGCATCCAACTCAGCCAGTCTTGTAGGTGAAACTTATAAGCAAAATCATAGTAATTAGGAGCAACAGAGAAAATCGCCTGGGGTTTTCTCTGCTTCACTGCTTGGTTAAGTTGTACCATGAACGCCGTAATTTTATCTGCCCGCCACTGTACCCATGCCGCATCTTGGGGATTCTTTGGGGGTGGATTATTGGTTTCTTGAGTGTACAAAGCAACTGTATATTGATCGTAGCCAAATTCATAGGGCAAACTCATGTGATCGTCAAACTGAATGCCATCGGCATCATATTGGGTGACAGTTTCCAGCACGAGATTGGTAATAAACTGTTGTACTTGGGGATGGAAGGGATTGAGCCACATAACCTCACCAGCTGCACTGATCGAAGTTTGGCTACCATCACGCTTTTGTGTGAACCAATCTGGATAATTCAGTGCCAGTTCTGAAGTTGGGGGAGCCATGAACCCAAATTCAAACCAGGGAATCACCAGCAATCCTTGGCGATGGGCTTGGGTAATCAGGTCTGCCAGAATATCATGTCCATCTGAACCTCTGTAGACAAAAGGTTGAATACCTGCACGTTGTGCGATCGCACTGGGATACATCACATAGCCAGAATTCCACACCACAGGATAGATTGTATTGAAATTCAGTCGTCGTAGTTGACTCACAGCATCCTGAACTTTGGCACGATTCTTGAGGGTGTCAAAATCATTGCTAGTCATCCAAACCCCGCGAATTTCCTGACGGGGTAGCTGCGCGATCGCACTAGGGGTAAAACTGTCCACCAGCAATATCGTCACAAACGATATTAAAATGAGAATCGGAAAAAGATACTTGAGCAGTTGCCGCCAACTTTGAACAAGAAAAGGTGATTTCATAGATTTGAATGATGCATTAGCTACCCACACACGCCATTGCTCGCTTTGATGATTGAATCTACTAACCATACAGTCTACAGATATTTATGCTTACTACAGGATCGATGAGTTGGTAGTTGTTCGTTCCCTGCTTATGGAACTTTTGCACCAGAAAAATTAAAGCAGACTTAGCAAAGTTACAAGCTACTTGACGTAGTTAGTAGTCATTAGTGTCCCTTGTTCCCCTGATCTCCTCCACACCCCACTTGTGTCACAATAGAAAGCTGTAATAAGAAAAATATTGTTAAGGTAATTTAGTGAGTCCAACTGCTCAATCCACGACAAGTACGCGTCGCGTGGTATTTCCTTTTACGGCAATTGTGGGACAGGAAGAAATGAAACTGGCGTTGCTATTGAACGTGATTGATCCCAAAATTGGTGGTGTAATGATCATGGGCGATCGCGGCACTGGGAAATCCACAACTATCCGCGCACTTGCGGATCTGCTACCAGAAATTTCCGTGGTTGCTAATGACCCCTTCAGTAGCGATCCTAGCGACCCCGATTTGATGAGCGATGAAGTCCGCCAATTGTTAGAACAAGGGGCAGAAATTCCTGTAGCTCATAAAAAAGTCCAAATGGTAGACCTGCCGCTAGGAGCCACAGAAGACCGAGTTTGCGGCACAATCGACATCGAGAAAGCTTTATCTGAAGGTGTCAAAGCCTTTGAACCGGGACTGCTAGCAAAGGCTAACCGAGGCATTCTCTACGTCGATGAAGTCAACTTACTCGATGACCACCTCGTAGATGTGCTACTCGACTCTGCTGCCAGTGGATGGAACACTGTAGAACGGGAAGGTATTTCGATCCGTCACCCAGCGCGTTTCGTTCTTGTGGGTTCTGGAAACCCAGAAGAAGGCGAACTGCGTCCCCAACTCCTTGATCGCTTTGGGATGCACGCAGAAATTCACACAGTCAAAGAACCAGTCCTGCGGGTGCAAATCGTAGAGCAACGAGCAGATTTTGACCAAAATCCTCCAGTATTTCTCGAAAAGTACAAACCCCAGCAAGAAACATTACAAGAGCAAATTGTCAATGCTCAACAGCTTTTACCAGAAGTGAAAATTGACTATGATCTGCGGGTAAAAATTTCTGAAGTCTGCTCAGAATTAGATGTAGATGGTTTGCGGGGTGACATTGTTAGTAACCGCGCCGCCAAAGCCTTAACAGCATATGAAGGACGCACTGAAGTTACAGTTGATGATATCCACCGCGTAATTACACTATGCTTGCGTCACAGACTGCGGAAAGACCCCTTAGAATCGATTGATTCTGGGTACAAAGTCGCCAAGGTTTTTAGTCGCGTCTTTGGCGTCGAACTACCAGAAGATGCTAGTACACAAAAAAACGGCACAGGTCAGAAATCAGGGGCTAGGGGTTAAGAGTGAGGAGTGAGGAGTTAGGAGTTAAGAGTTTTGAATGAAAAGCTACTTCATAACTCACAACTTCTAATTCTTAACTAAACATTCACCACTGACTATATAACTGCCAACTACTAACTCCTAACTCCTAACTTAATATTCAACACTCAACAGTGACTATGAGATTTTGGTCTTTTTGGTTCCACAACTTTATTTTATCTAGCCAATACAGCCCACCCAGGTTTATAGAATTATTGATGCTTTTATTAGCGATCGCTATGCTGGCAATAGCGAGTATTTTACCCGATAGACCGTATTTAATCTTAGGTTTAAGCTTAGTAGTTGGGGCATCTATTTCCATCTTAGTGCGGGAAGCGATCGCCCCCTCACCCCAGACGCGAATTACTCTACTAACAGCATCCCTATTGCTGATTATCGGTCTCTATGGCTTTATTGCTGACTTAATGTACACTCTTTAATGGGGAGTAGGGAAGAAACTTAATCAACAATGACCAATAACTTACCAATTCTGCATTTCCACCAATTCCATACACAACTCATTAATTTGTTCTAAATCAGGTTTGTGAGGTAGGGCAGATTGTGCGTAAACAATTTCCATTTCGGCAACCAAATCTTCTGCCATTTTCATTACCTGCTCATAAGAATACTCACCCTTTAAAATGGCTTTTAAATCCTCAACATCGCCAGCGATTCTCCTATCTACAATCACTTCACCTTGGCGCAATATTTCTACTCCACTGCGTAACAATCTAATGCAGTGCATCCCATGTTTGAGGTCAAAACCCGACTTTCTTTCCATTTCTGCCCTAGCCGGATTTCTATTCTCCTGCCAAGATAAGTAAGCCTTCCATTCTCTTAAAGCTATTTGATAACTTTGACTTTTCTGAAGCAGGCGGATAAAATCTTTACGGCTATTACTTAAATGTTGGGTATATTCTAAAGTTTGATCGGGTAAAGTATACTGTTTTAACACTCCTTTAAAATCAATATCTGCCGTTAGCAATTGGTATAATTGTTCCGCTTCCTCCAAAAACTCAATCCGTCCTCTGATTAAGTTATAAAGATACTCCAAGAAAGCATTTAGTTCATCTTTGGAGAGCGGTATTTCGTCTTCTATGGCAAAGTCAGATGGTATTGGTTTTTTTTGCGGTGGCTTTAACAACCACTTACGATGGGTTTCCATCTTTTTTATTTGGGCAAAGGCATAACCAGTGTAAGTATGTTTTACCTTTTTGCTCAGAAATAGCTGTTTATGGTTAATTAAATATTGTCCTATTGGGGTTAAAAAAGGATAGTTGTTCAACCAAAGCAATTCTAAAACATTGGGATTCGCACCCGCTAATAACTGGAGAAGTTTTCTTAATTCATATATAACTGTGTCTTTGTTGCTATCTAGAAATGGAAATATTCCTGGTTCATCCCAACCATCATCTTTTTGTTCTATGCGATCAAATCCCAAATAATACCTTTTGGGTGCAATAAATACTCCCCGATAATCAAAGTCTGAATCAGGACGATTTAAACCATAGCCGTAGCTACCCGCCAAACCAATTAAAATAGTTCTTTGTTCAACTTCTATTCTTTGCATATCACCTAATTAAAATATAGCCATCCTAACTCATGAGTTATAGGACTTACGCAAAACTACACGCGGTAGGGGTAATTCATGAATTGCCCCTACCTAAAAATGAGGGTTTTGGCTATTGTTTGCGTAAGTTCTGAGTTAAACAGGTGGGGAGATGGTAAGCAGAGTTACTTAGTTTAACAGAAATGCCCCCAAAGGAGATGATGCAACGGTATCCCCTTTAAGAGCAGAACTTGTTAATTCAGTTGTTTCTATACTTTCGGTTTCCTAGAACAGAAATTATCTAGGATTAATGTGGCGTCTAGTCCCCCATCCTGGATTGACAATGGCGGCTAAATCTTCTTCAGACAATTTGCTGATTTCACCATCCAGTTCTTCGGTTGTGAAGTAATAGCCACGCTCTTGAGCAATCTTGATGAAGGCTTTTGGATCAGCTGTTGCTTTGAGTCTTTGCTGTAATGCTTGGTCTTGTTTTACAGCTTGAAAAAGTCGGGTAGCATTTTGCTGTGTCATGACAATCTATCTCCTGTTTTAAATATCAGGTTTGAATGTAGTAATTTGACTCCTCTGGATTCCCTAAATTCTGTGAAAGCTTTTACATCAAGCGTGTAAGTCTAATTTTAAAACAAAGAATAAAAATGTGTGGATTTTGATAAGAAAATATAAGTTTTAGTCTAAATATTTCTACTAGTTTGTAAAAGTCATTCCTAAGATAGAAGCAGTATTTAATTAAAAAGCATTGATTCTGAATTGTAAGTCCACTTTACATTTTTTGGTTGGGCGATGTCTACGACGGGCTACGCCTACAATCCTGACAACTTTTGGCAAATGAAAGCTTGACTTGACACCTGTTAATAAAATAAAATATTAGATTGTCTGTCTAATTCCTGCTCGGATCAGGTAGACATATTACAAAAGCTGGCAAAAGCGTCTCAACGCGAGATAAAAACCAGCTACCTGTACGGCAACCTCAAGGACAATTCCATGACCTACGCAATTATTGAAACTGGCGGCAAACAAATACGAGTAGAGCCAGGGCGGTTTTACGACATTGAACTGCTTGCGATCGAACCAGATGAAAAAGTTACAATAGACTCCGTGTTACTCGTGCAGCATGAGGGCGAAGTCACCATTGGACAGCCAATAGTGACAGGTGCGACTGTAGAAGGGACTGTAATGCGACATTTCAGGGGTCGTAAAGTCCTGGTATACAAAATGAAGCCGAAAAAGAAAACTCGCAAAAAGCGGGGGCATCGTCAGGAAGTTACCAGACTTATGATTGACTCCATCACCCTGAATGGTGCGGTGTTTGTTGCCCAAGGAGCAGTGGAGGAAGAAATCCCGGTTGTAGATGAGACTCCTGTCGAAGAATTTGAAACCGCTGTTGAATAATAAAAAGAAGTAGATACACAAGAGGGAATCATGGCTCATAAGAAAGGAACAGGTAGTACACGCAACGGTCGTGATTCTAATGCCCAACGGCTGGGTGTCAAGCGTTACGGCGGTCAAGCTGTGCGTGCAGGAAACATTCTCGTGCGTCAGCGCGGCACCAAATTTCACCCTGGCAACAACGTCGGTATTGGTAGCGATGACACTCTATTTGCCTTAATCGACGGTGTAGTAACGTTTGAGAGAAAAGGTAAAACCCGTAAAAAAGTTAGTGTTTACTCACCCGTAGCCGCGGCTGAGGCAGTTACTGCTGAGGCAATAGCAAGTTAGAGTATTAGGGTGGGCATTGTACCCACCCTATTCGTTAGGAACCAGAGGCATAGAAAGGTTTACAGTTAACAGCCCTAGTCCCACATCGGCATTCACCTCTGAGTCAGACTTACAGCGTTTTTCAAGTAAATAAACCACAAATCATTAGTTATTGGGCATTGGGCATTGAGAGAAAACAAGGTAGAGGCTTTTTCAATAATTTCTCCTTGTCCCTCACTCCCTACTCTTAATTAGGGCGGTTATTTTCTAATCCTGGTATTTGCTTAGAAAACAACTCGTTAGAGTCAACCTGACCATTTGAGATAATGGAACGCATACCCTCAAAAGCAGCAGGGATAGTGCGGGGATCGATAAATAAGACTTTGCTGCTATCGCTTTTACCAATTGTCGCACCCATATCCAGATAGCCCAAAGCAAACAAAACTTCTACTGCTTTATTAGCATTGGGGTTGCTGTGGAGCTTTTGTGCAATAATTTCTGTAGACTCTGCGATCGCCTGCGCTTTCAAAACCTGCTGCTGACGTTCAGCTTGAGCTTTCATAACTAGCGACTTTTGTTCAGCTTCCGCTTGCAGAATTGTCGATTTTTGACGAGCTTCCGCATCCAATATTTGCGCTTCAGCTTTACCTCTAGCGCTATTGACAGCAGCTTCGCGTTCGCCCTCAGAAGTTAAAATTGCTGCACGTTTTCGTCGTTCTGCCGACATTTGCAATTCCATCGATTCTCGCACTGCCTGAGACGGAATAATATCTCGCAGTTCTACCCGTGTCACTTTCACACCCCAAGGATCGGTAGCAACATCCAAATCCTGTAATAAAAGTTCACTGATATGGGAACGAGCAGTAAAAGTTTGATCCAACTCCAATTGTCCCATTTCGGCGCGAATTTGAGTCAGCACCATGTTTACCATTGCCGACTGGAGATTTTCTACTTTATACCAAGCTTTTTCCATATCCACGATGCGCCAGTAAAACACTGCATCCACCTCAATGCCAACGTTGTCACGGGTGATGCATTGTTGCGGAGGAATATCTAAGACTTTTTCGCGGATGGTTCCTTGGTAAACGATTCTATCTAGGAAAGGAATAACAAAGTTTAGTCCTGGTTCCAGCTTTTTGTTATAACTACCCAATCTTTCCACCAAAGCTTCATTGCCCTGATTGATGACTTTCACAGATCCCGCTACGGCAGAACCACCAAGGGCTAAAAAGACGATCAAAAAGAAATTTTCCATTGTGAATCTCCTGTTTTTTAAGTATCAAATGTCAAAGGGCAGATAAGGAAGAAGCAATGCCCAATACCCCATGCCTAAGAATTCAACAGATTTTCTGGTATCACAATTAAGGTAGTACCTTCTCTCCTAACCACATAAACTCTTTGATGGGGCGGTACGGCGAATTTGTCATCGTCACATCTTGCTTGCCAAGAGTTTCCCTCATACCGCACCCGTCCTGTTTTCCCAGGCGGAATTTCTGTTAAGGTTTCAGCTATAACTGCATCTCGAATTTTAGATTTACGTTGTCGCGGTTGCAAAAACCGCCGGGAAAGCAAAATTAGTGCTGTGGAAAGCAACAGCCAAACCACAATTTGCAACCATACACTTCCCAAACCCACTCCAGACAGCAGCGCTACTACAAAAGCGCTAATTCCCATCATGAAGGCGACAAACGCCGATGGTAAAAACAGTTCTGTTAGACACAAAACTGCTCCAGCCAGAAGCCAGATTAAGGTAAAACTTGGCATAGCGCCATTCCTAGCCTCTACATTGACGTAAATGCATTTATACGATTAGATACAGCCAGACTTAAGTTATTTACAGAAAGCAAAACTTGGTGTTTTTACCAATAATTTTGATTAATTTCAGTAACAAGATGTAGCTAGCGGTACACCAATCCAGTCTATTCTAGCCTTCAAGTCATTGCCAGCTAAATGTAATCGAAGTTCATGAGTTGATTGGTTTCTTAAATTTATACCTTTATGATTTCTACTCAGCAGATAATTTATTGTATAAATCCAGGCTGTAATAGCCCCATTAATCCCATAGGAGATAGTGTTTGTGCTAGTTGTCAAACTCCTTTAGTTCACCGCTATCTCTGGGCTACTGGCTCATTGTCCCCCAAAATCCCACCAGGCACAAAGGTAGCAGACAGGTATGAGGTAATTAGTCCCCAGGTTTGGCTAGATACTCAACCAGGATTGCCACCGGATGTACCTGAAGAATTGCCAAAAGAAGTAATTCATTATCTACAGTTATATCAAGAGAGGTTACACCTGCCCCAGGCTTATAGCTTTGCTGGTTCTATTGAGGGAGGTGTGGATAATATCGATATCCTCTTATTGGAAAATGTGCCGATAGATGAGACAGGACATATCTACCCGACTGTTGTTGAAGCATGGGAGCAAGCAACGGCGGTACGACAAGTTTATTGGCTGTGGCAAATTCTCCAACTTTGGACACCTTTATCAGAATTGGGACTTAGCCGCAGTTTACTGGTAGTAGACAACTTGAGAGTCCAAGGTTGGTGTGTACGACTGTTAGAACTCTACCAGACACCAGCAACCGAGAAGTTGAGTTTACAAAATCTGGGACAGTGTTGGCAGTTCTGGGTAGCGTCTGCAAAGGCATCAGTAGCCAGAGAGTTACAGAATATAGTTCAACAGATGTGTGAAACTGAGATTGAGTTAGAGGCTATTAATATTCAACTCAATAGTTTACTACTAGCATCTGCGGCAGAATTGCCATTAGTCCTAAAAGTGGCAGGCTCTACAGATATCGGTTTAGTAATGGCGCAAAATGAAGACGCTTGCTACCCCAATGGTTTTAATAACCTACATGAACCTTTACTGCCGCACTTGTCCATTGTTTGCGATGGCATTGGCGGACACGAAGGCGGCGAGGTTGCCAGTCAGTTGGCAGTGCAGTCTGTGAAGTTGCAAATTCGTGCCTTATTAGCGGAGGTAACAGAACAAACTGGACTTGTACCACCACAGTTGTTGCAGGAACAACTAGAAGCAAGCTTGCGGGTGGTAAATAACGTGATTTGTGCCCGCAATAACGAGCAAAAACGCCAAGGCAGAGAACGCATGGCGACAACCCTTGTAATGGCTGTGCAATTGCCGCAACGAGTTCAGACGACTGCTGGATGGCAATCAGACAATGCCCATGAACTTTACTTGGCTAATGTTGGCGATAGCCGTGCTTATTGGATTACTCACAACTATTGTCAGCTACTGACAGTAGATGATGATGTGGCAACGCGAGAAGTACGTTTTGCCAGAAATTTGTATCGCAAGGCACTTCTTAGACCAGATGCTACTGCCTTAACTCAGGCGTTGGGTACAAGAGATGCAGAATCTTTGCGTCTTCAGGTTCAGCGATTCATTGTCGAAGAAGATGGCATATTGCTACTGTGTTCTGATGGTTTAAGTGATAATAACTGGGTGGAACAATCTTGGCAGGATTATGCAAAACCTTTGTTAGCTGGTCAAGTTACAGTTGAAGATGCTGTCTGCAGCTGGATTAACCTGGCAAACGAAAAAAATGGGCGTGATAATACGTCGGTTGTTCTCACTTATTGCTGTGTCTCTCCAAAATATTTAGCACCTGTTACTCCCGCGCCGCCGCCAGTAGAGATTATAGAAGTACAACCACAAGAAGAACTACAAGAACCAACTTCTTTCACAGAAAGTTCAGAAACGCTGCTGGATTTAGACATTCCAGAGGAACCACTTGCGACCATAGAAATCCCACCAACTCTAATCACAAAACCTAATCGGGGTAAACGCTGGGTAATGCTAGGGGGAGTATTGGCGTTGCTTGTAGGGGGTACAAGTCTAGGATTATTTGCTTGGTGGCAAATTAATCCTCAAGGATTCCAGCAGATGTGTCGGCAATTTCCCCAAAAAGTGCAGGAAATGTGTCCGCAAAAGTAGGGAATGAGGAACAGATTACCAGAGAGGGGGGAGGGGGAAGGGGTAAGGGGCAAGGGGGAAGGGGTAAAAGGATTTAAACATCAAAAGCCCGATCATGATGACGGGCTTTTGAGCGGAAAGGATGGGAGTATATTCCCCGAAGGTTAGTTATAGAGGTTAAGTATAATGTTGATGCTCTGATAAGTGATACCACTCCGACGTTATCGATTCCGGAAAATTAGCTAAGAATTTTAGACTAATCTTTAATCTGCCAAAATACAGCAACTGACTCGTAGCATCACCATGTAGGATTCAAAGATACTAGTTTTTCGGCTTTTGCTGATGAACAATACATTTGGGAGTTAAGAAGACGCGATAAATCGCCGTCTCTACAGTCTCTACAGAGAATCTGTCCGTCAATTATTTCTTGACAGACTACTAGGTTTCACGGTCTTTATTATCTGGCTCATGTTTACTACCCAAAAGAATTGAAAAAGCTGCATATCATCTCACCAGGGCTTTTTTGCTCAAAGGGCAATACAGTACCATCTTGTTGAACCTTGACTTGTTTACGACAATTGTAGACCTCGATGGGTCTTTTTACTCCATCCACGCTAGCGATCGCCCTGTATTCCCAATAATTTTTAGCACTTCGGCTGATACTGAGAATGCAAATTTGGTGGCCATTGTAATTGCGGCATACAGATGCCAAAGCTGGAAGTGCCACTGAAAAACAGAGTATTAATAGCAACACAAAAAGTACGTATTTAATTTTGTGCATAAAAAATTATCAACATTACATTACATTGTTAGAAATATTATTAAATTTTTAAACCCTTTGAGGTGAGTATGCAAAAACGGATTTAGAAATATGGATTATCAGCTCAACTCGCAATTATTTTTCCCAGTTTGACAGACCAGAGATGCATGAAGGCAGCAGCAAAAAAGTTCAGAATACCGTAGGTACTATTTTCCGTTAAAGTTTAATAAGCTCAATTGACCTATGCCCAAATATCTGCTCAACTTTGCTACGGTGTACACACATCTCTGTATCTTAAGGATGATAAAATTGCAATCAAAAACAAATTTTGAGCAGTCTTGGATTGTACGCTGTTTTGCGGCAATACTCCTGTTCGGTCAAGTGTGGTTACATTTACTCCAAGGAAAAACGTACTACCGTAAGATTCTGCAACATATGGTAACTGCCGGGCCAAATTCTATCTCTCCAGTTCTCCTTGTCAGCGGTTTTGCAGGAATGATTTTTACTATTCAGATAGCGAGGGAATTAGTGCGATTTGGTGCTGTAAATACTGTGGGAGGTGCTTTTGCGTTAGCTTTTTGTAGAGAATTGGCTCCAATTTTGACCGCTAGTATTATGGCGGGACAAGTAGGTTCTGCTTTTGCCGCTGAAATAGGTGCAATGCGAGTCACAGAGCAAATTGATGCCCTTTATATGCTCAAAACTGATCCTATTGATTATCTAGTACTTCCTAGAGTAATTGCTTGTTGTTTAATAGTGCCTTTGATGACGATTTTCGCTTTGGTTACAGGTATCATCGGCGGAGTTTTTGCCGCATCAAAGTTTTACCAAATTATTCCCGAAACATTTTTAGAATCAGTCAGAAATTTTTTAGAACCGTCAGATTTGTTTATTATTTTGCTAAAAGGATTTATTTTTGGAGTACTAGTAGCTGTTATTGGTTGTAGTTGGGGTTTAACTACTAAGGGGGGAGCGAAGGAAGTAGGAGAATCAGCAACAAAAGCAGTTGTTACTAGTTGGGTGTCAATTTTTATCATGGATTTTTTTCTATCTTTGCTGCTGTTTGAACACCCTATATTTTGAACGCAAGTAAAATACGACAAATTATCGCAAGTGCTATTAGATGGGCTTCGTTAGTTGCTGAGTGAAAAAGCTTTGAGCAAGTAATAAATATCGATTTGAAGCGTTGGTGCAGCAAGCACTTCGACCTTTCAGCAATACGCTAGCTTTTTGGGGTATGATGCCCTATATGTCATAAAGTTAAGGGAATTTAGAAATATACCAACTTGTAAATTAGCGCACCCAAGGTCAAACCTGCCAACGAAAAGATAGACGTAGTGCAGAAGGCTAGCCCTTCCCTAAGACCTGCTATTTGAAAGTCTATCCTAACTAATATAGTCGCCGAAATAATAAGTAAGGTATCAAGAAATACCCGAAACCAGGCAAGCATGATAAAGAATAAGAAAGCTGCTAAAACGGCAACGCAGAAAGACCTGATATTTGATTTAAACAAAATAGTGTAGTAGTTTGTCACTTTCGACCAAGGAGTGGTCAAGGTTACTATTAAAAGCAAGATAGCAACTACAGTTACTAGCCACACAAATATAGAAGCGCGTGTTTCAGATATTACCCAACCTAAAGCACTGTAGCTAAGTAGTACTAGCGCTAGGGACACCCAAGGAACTCTTTTCAAAATCGACATGGTGTTGATATTCCTAGTACGGGGTCAGGGCATCATTCCATCACTAAGTAGAGTAACTAAAGACTTGACTATACTTGAGGACTTGCTCAATCTCTGATGATTATCTTCCTTTAACGAGATTGCAGTATGGAAGAAGTTTTTCACCATCTGGGTATCGGCATAACAAAAAATCAGAAGTTTTTGTAGATGAAATTATGTAGATTTTCCCTATTATGGCTTAAACTGGTAGGTCTATGATCATATTTCTTATGGCTTCAATCAATAGGCTGTTATGCTCTTCTCAAGAAAGCTAAACAAGTTTGGAGAGAATTGCTGCACCATGTAGTTAAATATATTGTTAAACATTTGTAAACTATTAGCAGCCGAGTAGCCGCGTGTCACATCTTGTTAAGGAATTATCATGAGACAACTTATTATCGCTGAACGCGTATGCCTCATTGGTCATATTGTGTCAAAAGCCTTTGGACTGGTAGGGATGCTACTGGTCGTACCTAATGCCGAAATAATTTTCAACCTATCACAGATTGGAGAAACTGCCATACAGTTAAGTATGGCTGGCGGCGGTGTCGTCGATATCATCTTAGGGACAATAGCTGTCTCTATTTATGCCTACCGGACGCTGGGATTGGGAACTTGGCTAGCATTCATGCTATCGGCTGTGTCTATCTCTTTGGGGAGCGAACTACTGGGAACCAGCACAGGTTTTCCATTTGGTGATTATAGCTACTTGAGTGGTTTGGGTTATAAGATTGCGGGGCTAGTTCCTTTCACAATTCCTTTATCTTGGTTTTATGTTGGGCTGTCATCTTATTTAATTGCGAGAACTGGTTTGAAAGTAGCTCAAAAACCCAGTTGGGGACGCCATATTGCTGCTATAGCCGTTGGTGCTTTACTCTTCACTTGCTGGGATTTTGCCCTTGAGCCAGCTATGAGTCAAACTTCTCTGCCTTTCTGGTATTGGGAACAACCAGGAGCTTTCTTTGGGACACCTTACCAGAACTATGCAGGATGGTTTGGTACTAGCGCCCTGTTTATGAGTGTGGCAGGATTATTGTGGAGAAACACTTCAATTAAATTAGAGCGATCGCAACTTAATCTACCTTTAGTGGTTTATTTAACTAACTTTGCCTTTGCCGCCGGACTCAGCTTGGCAGCTGGGTTCTCCATCCCTGTGTTACTCGGCTTATTGCTAGGTGTGGTTCCTGCTGTGGCGCTGTGGTTAAGCAGTTCAACCACACCCACTCAAGTTGCTGTTGAACCAGTAGGCAAAGAAGTATCAATAGCAAAGGTTGAAGTTGCTTTGAAATAAGTAAATTGGGGAGTGGGGAGACGCGGAGAATAACTAATGACTAATGACAACGCTTTGATAGTAGAAAGCGCCATCTCCCTTTTATTGCTACTTATCCAAGTACCAGCAACGGCGATTCTGTTTTCCCGTCTGTTAAAGGGGCCAAGACGCTTTCCCCCAATAGAACCCCAACAGCCAACGCCGGAGCTTTTGGGTAGTGTTAGTGTCGTCATTCCCACATTGAACGAGGCGCTTCGGATTAGCCCTCTGTTAGCTGGTTTAAGTCAGCAAAGCTACGAAGTTCGGGAAATTATTGTTGTAGATAGCAAGTCCACTGATGGGACTCCCGAATTGGTAAAAGCCACACAGCAAAAAGATCCGCGCTTTCGCCTGATGACAGATGACCCCCTACCCTCTGGTTGGGTGGGGCGTCCCTGGGCGTTGCATAACGGTTTTCTATGTAGCTCAGAGGCTAGTCAGTGGTTTCTGGGGCTGGATGCTGATACCCAACCGCATCCTGGTTTGGTTGCTGGTTTGGTAAAGATGGCCGAAGCACAAGGCTATGATTTGGTTTCCCTTTCACCCCAGTTTATCCTCAAATATCCTGGAGAGTCCTGGTTACAACCAGCTTTGTTGATGACTCTGCTTTACCGATTTGATCCAGCTGGGATCAATACAGAGCAGCCAGAACGGGTGATGGCAAATGGACAATGTTTTTTGTGTCGTCGCTCCGTTTTAGCTGCTGTGGGTGGCTATAGCAGTGCGGGTGGTTCTTTTTGTGATGATGTCACCTTGGCACGAAATATTGCTGCTCAAGGGTATAAGGTGGGCTTTTTAGATGGCGCAAAGGTGTTGAAGGTACGGATGTATGAAGGGGCGATGGAGACGTGGAAGGAATGGGGGCGGAGTCTCGATCTCAAAGATGCAACTTCTCGTTCTCAATTGTGGGGAGATTTATGGCTACTCACATCTGTTCAGGGTCTACCTTTACCAATATTACTCAGTTACTTCTTTCTTCTTCCCCAGTTTCCCCAACTTCCTCTGTTCCTCTTATTCGGATTAAATTTATTTCTGCTGGTGATTCGCTTTGCTATGCTAATAGCGATCGCACCTTCCTACGATCGCAAAAGTGCAAAAGGCGGCTGGTTGTTCTGGCTTTCTCCTTTGGCTGATCCCTTAGCTGTGCTAAGAATCTTCTTATCTGCATTTCATACCCCGCGCGAGTGGCGGGGACGCAAGTATACATAGTGGGGCATTGGGCATTGGGCATTGGGCATTGGGCATTGGGCATTGGGCATTGGGCATTGGGCATTG
>JBBSCU010000037.1:0-27691 GCA_038249935.1 Chroococcales cyanobacterium | reverse complement strand
CAGCAACCTGGGTACATAACTGATTTAAAACTGTGCAGTTTTTTTTCATCTTTACCTGAACATGATTTTAGTGGTTTAAAGCTTGTTGGTGACAGCAGTGAAAACAGTTGTTTCTCTATTTGTTCAATTGGTGGCGTGGGTCTATAAATATATTAAGAAATAGGGCATGATAATTCATCATATCTTTTGCCAACTAATTGAGTTAGACTGGTTTTTGATTTTCTGCCTTTTGTGATTGATTTATTCAAAGCAGCATTTGATTTATGAGCCTTAGTGACTTTATTGGACTACCAGATGTTCGAGTTAGATTGAAAGCAGAATTCCCCAAATTCATAGAATGGTTTATCGCAAGAGCGCGAGAATATAGTGGTTGTACGCTAATTTAGCTAAACGATTAGCGCGATCGCAAATCAGCAAATTATTAACGCGCTTAAATTCTCTGGTGTTATGGGTAATGAGGGTTAAGTTATTTATCGGTGCGTAGGCGTAGCCCACCGTAGGTATCGCCGCAATTTGTAAATCATAAGCTCCACGCTTTTTTGTTGTTTGTCGGCTGCGAGTTGTTTTTCTAGGATCGAAAAATCAGCAGTTGAAAGGGATCTTTTGGCTAGCGATCGCTACAACCAGCTTGATACAAAAACTGGGCTGCATCTACGCAGATTGTAGACATTGCCTCATAATGAAAAAAGATTTAAGCAGATTTCAGAAAACTTTCAATGAGCAAGACTACCCTAAATTTAGTTGCAATATCTATTTTTCTCATGACCTTCTCGGTACTATTAGGGCCATTTTTAAACATATCACCAGCAGTACCAGCGATCGCTACTTTCACCATCTTAGGCATAGCTACATTAGATAGTTTCAGCTTGCAAGGCAAGGGTGGTACTCTGTTTTTAGATTGGATTGCTGGTTTTTCGAGTGAACACCGCGATCGCATTGTCCACCACGAAGCAGGACATTTCTTGGTTGCTTACCTGTTGGGTATTCCGGTTACTGGTTACACACTCAGCGCTTGGGAAGCTTGGAAACAGGGGCAACCTGGGCAAGGCGGCGTTACCTTCGATGATGGCGAATTAGCATCTCAACTAGAAGTCGGTAAAATCAGTGCCCAAATGCTAGACCGCTACTGCACTGTTTGGATGGCGGGTATTGCCGCTGAAACTCTAGTTTTTAATAATGCTGAGGGTGGAAGTGATGATAAAAACAAGCTCATAGGAGTCTTGACAATTTTGGGGTTTTCTGAATCTGTTTATCAGCAGAAACTGCGGTTTCATACCCTCCAGGCAAAAAACCTACTGCAAGAAAATTGGTCTAGCTACCAGGCTTTAGTTAATGCCATGCGACAACGCACTTCGGTAGAAGATTGTCATACTGAACTGAGTTAACCACCTGTGCTATTTTAAGAACTGGAATCAAACAGGTTTCTTTCCCAAGTCTCAAATACACTCTCTACAGAGAATGTACTCGTCAATTATTCCTTGACAGACTACTATTTCCGACTTGTGTGTACACCGTAGGCATCTAAAGTAGGGGCTGTATCCGCAGCAAAGCTGGTAAATCCAAACAGGTGAGGTTTTGATAAGCTGGCTCTATGACGCGCTTGCCCCTGAGAAAACCTGTATTAGCTCCAGGACAAATGTAGCGGAGAGTTTCTGGTGTAAAACGTTCTAACAAGAAGCGAAGACTCTGAATTTGCCTAGGCCAATGAAAGGTTTTCGCTGTCCGTAATGGCACTGGTTGACCTTGCTGGTTAGGAACTAAATGGCGACCAGAAAACAATATACCTCCAAGCTCACTGTAGTATAGACAAGATGAGCCAGGAGAATGACCAGGTGTCCAAATCACTTGTGTTGCGGCATCGAGAGTAAATTCCTGACTAAAGGTAGTTACAGTTAAACCTGGTAATAAATAAGCTTCTTGCTCTTGAATCAGCACTTCACAGCCAAAGATTTGCTGAATTTCAGCGGTTTTACCAATAGCGCCTCGATGAGTGAGAAATAACCAACGCACGCCACCATGCGCTCCTAAAAAATCTTGATTTGTTTGGTCTAGGGCAGGGCAATCTATGAGGATATTGCCTTCATTTCTTACAATAAAATAAGAGGTTCCCCCTAATGTGTCCCGATTGGGTGGAAAAGCAAAAATGCTCTCTTGTACGAAGTCCGATAGCAGAGAACTTTCCTTAGGGAAGACAGCCCGTGGTGGCTTAGTTGTATGACTTGGAACTTGAGGTAAAGGGGACATGATCAAAGAACCGAAACTGAGGAGTTGTGGATAATTTGGTTACAGTGTGTAAATTCTGAAGAATTAAAACTTGAGCGTTAACTAACACTGCTAACCGTCGTTAAAAAAATTGGTGTTTGAAGTCTAGCTTGTAGTTAATGCTATGGTGCTGAAGCTACTAGTGGGGCGTTTTGTCCAAATTACTAAAGATAACATGGCATTTTGGTTTCTAATTATCCCCCTACTGGGGCTAGCGACTTATTTAATGATGCAGCACAGCGTTGCTCACCTAACTCGCACGCCAGTATGGTTGTTGTGGCTGGTTTTAATGACACCAGCATTTCTGTTGAGCGGATGGACGTTGATGTATGGAGCGAAACAACCCCCGCCGCCAACGCTGATCATTTGGTCGTTATTTATTTGTCCACTCTTATACTGGACGTTGTTTCAATGGGGGCGTCAAGCGCCAAGAGATACACAAATCCAAGCTCCAGCCGAAGCTTCAGAATCACAGCCGGCTATCCAGCCTACCCCAGAACCTATATTGCGTCCCATTGAGCAAAAAGAAGAAATCCAGCTGCGAAATTGTTTTCCTTGGTCTGTATACTACGTTCAAAATATTGAGTATCGACCACAAGCTGTAATTTGCCGTGGTCAGTTGCGAACCCAAGCCAGCAACGCCTACCAGCAGATTAAGACTAATATTGAATCACAATTTGGCGATCGCTTCGTGCTAATTTTTCAAGAAGGTTTAAATGGCCAACCTTTCTTTGTCTTGGTTCCTAACACTCAAGCTGCTAAACAAACAAATACACCACGAGACGAACAGGAACGGTTAACTCGACCAGGATTAGCACTTTTACTACTAATAGCGACTTTGCTAACTACTACCTTGGTAGGTGTGGAAATTGCTGGGGTTACTCTTCCACCTCTATGGCAAATTAGCTCTTTGTTCAAAGTCCTATTTAACCCAGATGTCCTATTCAAAGGATTGCCTTATGCCTTAGGACTGATGACTATTTTGGGTATTCACGAACTTGGGCATTATTTGACAGCTAAATTCTACAATATTCGCTCGACGTTGCCTTACTTTATTCCCGTGCCTTTCTTCTTAGGAACTTTTGGCGCATTTATTAAGATGCGTAGTCCTATTCCCAACCGCAAAGCTTTGTTTGATATTAGTATCGCTGGGCCAATTGCGGGTTTTATTGTTACCTTGCCATTAATAATATGGGGCTTGGCTCATTCTGACGTGGTTTCCCTGACTGAAAAAACCCGACTTTTGAATCCTGATGCCCTTAGTCCCAAGTATTCCATCTTAGTAGCGCTACTCTCGAAGTTAGCTTTGGGAAGCCAATTAACGACACAATCCGCTCTTGACTTGCATCCGGTGGCAGTAGCTGGTTTTCTCGGATTAATTGTTACAGCCTTAAATTTAATGCCTGTGGGACAATTAGATGGAGGTCACATTGTTCATGCGATGTTTGGACAACGAACCGCACTCGTAATTGGTCAAATTGCTCGCGTGTTGTTGCTGTTACTGGCTTTAGTTCGGGAAGAATTTTTGTTGTGGGCGATTATCTTATTATTTATGCCGTTGAGTGATCAACCTGCACTGAATGATGTTACTGAATTGGATAACAAACGCGACATTTTTGGATTACTGGCAATGGTTTTGTTGATTATAATTATTTTGCCATTACCGCAAGCGATCGCTAACTTTTTACAGATTTAAAAAGTATCAACACAGAAATAGCAAACTTTACAATATTTTCAGCACTGGCTGTGGTTTATCCTAGTTTTTAACTAGCGCTTTAATGAGCATTTTATCCCATCGCTCAATTACTGCGCTAATTGTCTTTTTGTCTACAACTCAGTTGTTATAGGATTGCTGATTTTTAATCTTAGTTGTTGTTTTGTGTCAAGGTTTTTATCCTAGAAGCTGTTTCTTCTGGTTTTCCAGCCAGAGGGAAAATTAAAATACTCTTGATTGCCTTGTTATCTACTAATTCTTTTAAACGATGTAATTGTTTATCGGTAATCGCAATTCCAGCATAATTTTTAGCATAATTTAATTCTTCTTTGAAATTCGCCTCATTATAAGCTTGAATAAACACCCTATCAACATTCCATTTTTGCCAATCAGCTGCAAAATATCGTTTAGCCCAGTAGGGGTTATGATGACAAATATCAAAACTAACTGAAGAATTAGCTTGTTTCATCGCAGTAATCATTTGGTTCAAAAAATTAGTTAATTTAGCCGTGCGATCAATTTTGCCGGGTAAATCAGCATGATAACCTAGATAATCATCCCATTGAACTGCATCAATCTTCGGATATTTTTTGACGAACTCTACTAAGATATTTTTAAATAAACTAGCAACCTCAGGAATCTCCACATCAAGAACATAATGATCAATTCCAACATAGGTTTTATCCACACCAGGAACAATCCATTTCTGAGAAATTGCTAAATCATAAATCGGACTGTTTTTATCTATTTTAATACCTTTCTCAAAATAAGCATGAACTTGTATTCCTTGTATGTGCGCTTCATCAATCAACCAATCTAACCAGCGATCTTGAAACAGATTTGGACAACTTCTATACCCTAAAGTTTGCTGCATAACATCACTATTGTACATCGTACAACCATTACCCCAAACACCGTGAATAATCGTATTAATTCCTTGAGAGCGATAGTAACGAACTCTCTGGCGAATTGTTTGTTCATCGGCATTATTGGTGACTTGGTAGCGACTTAGATAAATTCCTCTAATTACTTTTTTCTGCCAAGGAGTTGGAGGTAATGGTGCTTTTGGAAGTGTTATTGGTTTAACTGAAACTTGCTGATTATTAGGAGGAAGAGTTGAAGGGCTTGATAAAGAGGACGTGGGAGTTGAAGAAGTAGTTAGAGTGGGAGTAGGATTCAAAATAGGAATAGTTATTTGTTGAATCTTAGATAAAAGGTTGTTGATGTCTAAATTTCCTTTTTGGCTGAACCACCAATAACCACCTCCTAAGATAATTATGATTATAGAGAACGGAATATTTGAGCATCCACATCCATTTGGCTTGTTGTTTTGGCGCGACATATAGCAGTTCTCGTTTACGTGAGGTGTACCCGCAGGGGCACGGCATGCCGTGCCCCTACACCTTGGGATTAACGTTGTACCGCATCTGAATGGGAACCGCTATAGTAATGTGATGATTGTCTAGCAATCTTAATCTATTTTTTAATCATCACGTATATTTGCTGATTGCTTTATCAAAATACCTAATTATTTTCTCAAAATATCTAATTACTTACTCAAAATGAGCTTTGACTTATTCAAACCCCAGTTTGCTTTCTCATTTTGGTGTATTCCGCAAGTCAAATAAGCTTTGACTTATTCAAACCCCAGTTTGCTTTCTCATTTTGGTGTATTCCGCAAGTCAAATAAGCTTTGACTTAAGCAAAAGGAGCTTTGACTTATTCAAACCCCAGTTTGCTTTCTCATTTCGGTGTTTTCCGCAAGTCATCAGGCATTCGACTTACTTCAAATGGTTTATGACTTACTTATTTCAGTGTATTCCGCAAGTTAAGTCTAGAAAACAAAAATGTGTAGGTTGGGTTGAGGAACGCAACCCAACATTTAGCGGGGTTTGTTGGGTAACGCATTGCCTTAACCCAACTTACTAATATTCTTAACTAATCCCCCTTGGAATTTATTGGGAGCATCTCACTTTAAAACCCATAAATGAAAACCTCACTCTCGCTTTACCCACAGGTAAATCTTTCCCCTTAGTGAGGAGAGGGACAGGTTTTGCATAGCAGAACCAGGGTGAAGTTTTTCAAGATTTTTGGGTAATTCAATGATTTGTGTGTATACCGTAGCTGTTTCATAGAGGGAATATGTTCTATTAAAACTAATTCGATACTGAATTAGCTGCCTCGGATGGCTTCTCGGCTGGTGGAAACCCACCCATGCGAATCTCAGAAGTGAAAGAAGTGATACTAAATCCACCAAAACTCTTAAAGACATTTACCCGCATTCGCAAATTGGGGCTAGCAAACCACAGGCGTTCCTCTGATGACATGGTTTCATCTTCTATAGTTAGGATCAAAGTATCGTCACTGTCAATTTTATAGCGTCCGGCAACTGGAGTTTTCTCAGTATCAACTATTTCCCGCAGTAACTTGCCTTGAACTGGGTTATCTGCATCAGGTATCGAAACTAATACAGTTGAACCACTGTGTTTTGCTTGATCCTTTTCCATCGTACCGTTCCAGGTAATTTTAGTACCACAGGAGGCGGAACTAGGATTAATTTCGTACTGTTGACACAGCTTGATCACTTCTGGATGATCTACTGTTAGCGTCTCAATGATAATGTCTGACTTGCCATTTTCAGATTGATTAAAAGCCAAATGTTGACTAGTACGATGAGAAAACCATTTACCAGCGCTTAACTGAAAAAACTCTTCAATATTCATGAATGAAATTACCCCTGCATTAAAATGTTAAGATTACCACTTAATGATTATTAAAAGGTAGCAGGAGGTTTTAATATTAAGCTTGATTGCCTATTTCTTCAAGCTTCTTGAGGCCAATTCTGGCTGCCTCAGCAACGTTGAAATGATTGTCTTTTTCTAGGTATTTTAAAGCTGAGATACTCTTGGGAGTGGGAAGATTTGTCAAAGCTTCTGCCAAACGCTGCCTTACTAACCAATCATCTGATTGGGCGAAGCGCAAAATCTGATCGACAGACTCAATATCTTGAATTTCTCCTAGTGCAGAGATTGCAACTTGCTGTAACACTACTTCTTTACTATCCAATGCCTGAAGCAGAATTTGACGGGCACGGGGGTCTTTAATGTTACCTAGAGAAACGGCTGCACTCAAGCGTACTAGCCACTCAGTATCTTCATAAAATGCCCGTGACAGTACCTCAAAGGCTCTACCATCACCCAAATATCCTAAAGCACCGGCAGCATCAGCGCGGATACCATAATCGGGGTCATTTACGAGAATTTTTACTAAAATTGAATAACATTCTGGTGTAGGTTTGATTCCAAGAGCAAAGATTGCCATCGATCGCAGTTGCAAAGATTCGTCTTCTAATACCTTTTTAATCAAAGGGACTGCATCCTCAGAGGAAACATGACGCAGATTAGCCAGGGCTACCATGCGATCGCGCAGATTCGGACTTTCTAACTGAGTAGAAATTTCTTCTAAACTGAGATTTGTCATTTAGTTAAAAGTATTTTCTTTACTTATCTTAATTTACCTGATCCCTTCATTAGGCTGTCGCCGTAGCCAAGTAGGAGTTTGGCGACTTTACAAAATCGCTCGATTATGAGTGAAAAATAAACAAATATTACTTTGGGCGAGCGAGATTGTATATTGAATTTAGCAGTCAGACTTAACACTTAACTGTGCCTGAGGTATGAAGAGGAGACGTAGGTTAAGGGTATGACTGTCAAATACAGTGACTTTTAGCTCAAACAGCAGAAGCCTTACATCTATCCCTTCGGGGAGTGTGAGATGAATGCTGTGTAAAAACTCAACTATTTGTACAAGTTTGGTTCAAACTATATATTTAGATTAGTTTTAAAAATGGAGAGGGAGGGATTCGAACCCTCGTTAAGTTTCCCTAAACACACTTTCCAGGCGTGCGCCTTCAACCACTCGGCCACCTCTCCAGGTGCCACGATTTATGATCATACTATGAAAGCATAGAAAATGCAAAGATAAAGAATGACATTTTAGATTGAATCTGAAAGTTCTAATTCCTAAACGCAAATCCAGATGTCCTGTACATACACTATTAGAGTTCGCGATCGCGCTACTGGCAAAATATACAGCCTAGAAGTGCCAGAAGACCGCTACATCCTGCACACTGCCGAAAAACAAGGGGTGGAACTACCATTTTCCTGCCGGAATGGGGCTTGTACCACCTGTGCTGTGAGGGTGTTGTCGGGAGAAATTTACCAACCGGAGGCGATCGGATTGTCGCCAGATTTACGTCGTCAAGGTTATGCCTTGTTATGTGTGAGTTACCCCCGTTCTGACTTGGAGGTGGAGACGCAAGACGAAGATGAAGTCTATGAACTCCAGTTTGGACGATATTTTGCTAGGGGGAGAGTTAAAGCGGGTTTACCGTTAGATGAGGAATAGGATTTTGTTCACGCAGAGGCGCAGAGGCGCAGAGAGAAGTTTGAGTGGTATCTGGATGCGAAAAATAGCTATTTTGGGTTGTTTATTGCTTTTGGTGAGTTGCCAAGGTAAAAATCAGCTACCAAATAATGAGGCTCAGGTGAAAGTAGCGCGGGTAGTGAGTGGGCAAAGTTTGGAAGTGTTGGGCATGGCTGAACAACCAAATTTGATTTCTCAGGTGCGGTTAGTGGGGATTGATGCACCAGATTTGCGACAGAGGCCTTGGGGGGAAGCAGCAAAAGAACAGTTAGAGGATCTAATTGGTGGTGCAGAACAATCGGTAACGCTGGAGTTTGATTTAGAAGCAAAAGATAAAATTGGGCGAACTCTAGCTTATGTGTGGAAAAATAAGGTGTTGTTGAATGAAGAATTGGTGAAACAAGGGAATGCAATGTTTGTAGGGCGATCGCCTAACCACAAATATGACCAGCGTTTAGAACGTGCCCAACAATGGGCTAGACTCATGGGACAAGGAATCTGGAAGCCAGAAAAACCCATGCGTCTTACTCCCGGTGAGTTTCGCCGCCAAAATCTTTAATGAGTGGGGAGTGGGGAGTGGGGAGTTAGGAGTTAGGAGTTAGGAGTGGGGTATGTCAGTTGTTTTACCAATGACAAATGACAAATGACAAATGACCAATGACAAATGACAAATGACAAATGACAAATGACAAATGACAAATGACAAATCTACAAACTTTTCTAGATATTGCGACAGAAGCGGCCTTGGCTGCTGGTGCTATTTTGCAAGGTTACTTGGGTAAGTTAGAAGATGCAATTATTGAAAAAGGACGCCCTGGTGATTTAGTCACTGCTGCTGATAAAGCCTCAGAAGAGTTGATTTTAGAAATTTTGCGCCGTCATTTTCCTCAGCACTCTATCCTCGCTGAAGAATCAGGGAAATTAGGTAATCAAGAGAATGAATACCTTTGGACAATAGACCCTCTAGATGGCACAACTAACTACGCCCATCAATACCCCTTCTTCGCCGTCTCTATCGGGCTTCTAATTAATGGCGTTCCGCAAGTTGGTGTAATTTATGACCCCTGCCACAATGAGCTATTTCGTGCCGCTACTGGCTTAGGAGCAACGCGCAACCGTCGTCCCATCAAAGTTTCAAAAACATCGGAACTGAGTAAAAGCTTACTAGTGACAGGATTTGCTTATGATCGCCGCGAAACCTCTGATAACAACTATGCAGAATTTAGTCACCTCACCCATCTTACCCAAGGAGTCAGACGTAGCGGTTCAGCAGCCCTAGATTTGGCTTATGTTGCCTGTGGACGTGTCGATGGTTACTGGGAACGAGGACTTTCTCCTTGGGATATTGTCGCTGGTATAATTTTACTACAAGAAGCTAGCGGCAAAGTTACCGCTTACGATGGCACTCCCTTCAAAATTGAGTCTGGTAGAATTCTTGCAACAAATGGTTATATTCACGACACTCTCAGTAGCGAACTTTTACAAGTTCCGCCATTGTCAGCCTGGGTGTAGCAGGTGGGTGGTTTCCCCCAGACTTTGGGTAAACTAATAGAAATCTAACTGCTCGTTTGGTGCAAGACCTCTATATGTCTTTCAAAATAGATCGTGGACTATTTAAATATGATTTCATAGATCATCACGCAATATTGTGCGTTCCAGTTGATGCAGATGTCAAAGAGATTCGCAAACGCTATCTCCAAATCGCCCGCCGTTTGCACCCGGACAGTAGTTTTACTGAAAGTGCGGCTCAAAAACAGCTAGGGAACGAATTGTTATCAAAGTTGGTTAACCCAGCTTACGAAAAACTGTCTGGCGATCGCACTCGTGCAGAATATATAATAGTTTTGCCGCAAATTGGCAAGCGCCTGGTACAAGAGTCTACTTCGGTGACTCTAAACACCGATTTGGCTAAACAGTTAGCTGATGCCCCTAATCTCGATCATTTCTATAAAACTGCGATCGCTAAACTAGCCCAAACCCAATATGATTCTTTAGAGGAAGCGCTGCAAGTCATTGCCCAAGCTAGTGAGTTGAATTTAGTGTATTTAATGCGGAGCGCTGGCAAAGCATCCCCAGCGCCGCCACCACCTGCTCAACCCAAAGTCCAATCAGGTACATCTGAGCCAAATACACCAAAAAATACACCACCAGCACCAGCACCACCAAAAGAAGACTCGATTGTAGAACAGTATGTTCGTCGCGCTCAATCTTTGATTGACAAAAACCAATTTGCCCAAGCCAAGGTAGAGTTGCAAGATGCCCTAAAGCTAGAACCTAAAAATAGTCACTGCCATAGCTTAATTGCAATGGTGTATTTGAAGCAAAATCAGCTAAAAATGGCAAAAATCCACTTCGACAACGCTCTGAAATTAGACCCTAATGACCAAACAGCGTTGCATTGGAAACCTAAAATAGATAAGGCTCTAGGACAACAACCTAGTGATCATAAAGTGACTTCATCCCCCAATAATAAAGATAAGCAACCAGATAAATCTGGTAGTGGTTTGTTCGGTGGATTGTTTGGTGGGAAGAAAAAATAATGGTGTATCAACCAGCATCGGGTGCCAGGGATTTATTGCCCTTGGATGTGGAAAAAAAACGCTGGATTGAAGAGCGGTTACAGCAGGTGTTTCACCGTTGGGGATATCACAGGATTATCACCTCGACTTTAGAGCGCATGGATACCCTGATGGCAGGGGAAGCAATCCAGCGCCAGATGGTGATTCAAGTACAACAAAATGGCGAAGATGATGAATTAGGGCTACGTCCAGAATTAACAGCGTCTATTGCTCGCACCGTTGTCACTCGGATGGCAGGTGTCACTTATCCGCAACGGTTGTACTACAACGCCAATGTATTTCGCCGCACTTGGGAGAGTAGGCACAATCGCCAGCAGGAGTTTTATCAAGCTGGGGTGGAGTTGTTAGGCGCTGGCGGATTGCTAGCAAATGCGGAAGTACTGCTGTTGGTAGCAGATTGTTTAGCAGCACTAGGTTTGCAGGGATGGCATTTAATTTTAGGTGAGGCGGGAATTACCCGATCGCTCCTGAGTGCTTTTCCTGCTAATTTACAAAATAAAGTTCGCAGTGCGATCGCTCATCTTGACCGGATTACTATAGATACTTTACCCCTAAGTGATCAACTGCGCGATCGAGCCAGAATTATGCTGGATCTACGCGGCTCTAGTGCAGACGTGTTGCAAAAAGTCAGTAGTTTGGATTTAGATGAAGAACAGCGAGAGGCAGTGAATAATCTCAAATCCCTAGTAGAATTACTGGAATCTGAAAGAAAATTCCCGTTAACCCTCGACCTCAGCCTCATCCAGACCATAGATTACTACACGGGCATCGTCTTTGAAGTTGTCAAGGATACCGAATCACAAGCCCGAATTTTAGGGCGCGGTGGTCGCTACGATCAGCTTTTGGGGCTATATCATCCCCAAGGAGAAAATATCCCTGGAATTGGTTTTGGACTCAATATCGAAGATTTATACCAAGTTTTGCTATCTACTCAGCAATTACCACAGGCAACCCCAGCTAGTAATTGGTTGGTAGTACCAGAGACATCGAATGCTAACGCCGCCGCCTTTGCCTATGCACAAAAACTCAGAGATTCTACTCATCTGGTGCGGGTAGAAATGGATTTGGGGCAAAGGGATACAGACGCTATCCGCCAGTATGCACGCGATCGCAGTATAGCCCAAATTGCTTGGATCAAGGCTGATGGCTCACCTAAAATTGAACCATTGCGTTAGGAACGCAAATTTAATAACGTGCAATTCTTATTTAACTTGGAATGGTGCGTTACGCTCCGCTAACACACCCTACTTTTGCACTTTATTAAATCCACATTCCTTAGTGGGAATTGGGCATTGGTTATTAACAAAATTTGGGGGTTTAATTCCCCTGCCTTTATAGGCAGCACGTTTTGTGTCGGGGTTAAATCCTCCGAAGTTTTGTGGACGGAAACCGTCCCCACAAACTTCTCTCCGTTACAAAACGTAATTGCGTTAGCGGTAGCGGCGCGTTTAGCGCATTGCGAATTGTTTTAATTCTTCTCCCTCACTCCCCACTCCCTTTTACCTTTCCTGAGTTTGCTGTTTGATGTGTTCTAAAAACTCTTCAACTGTGCCTGTTTTCCCCTGATTGCGAAGACGTATCGCCATTGTATGAACAGCATCTTCGTCGTCTCTATGAGCCAAGATGTACTCTCTTAGGTCTTTCATAGTCATTTGTTCAAAATTCGGCTTCGGTTGACTCATAACTCACCTTTCCTTCTGGGCTAATTGATGCTTCTATCTCTTCACCAGCAATAATGATTAAGTCGCCTGTTCTAGTGTCGGTAGTTACTAAATATATAGGCGTGTACATTTTTGTTAATTGTTGACAAATTCTGTACATCACCGTTTTCTGCTCTGGCGTCGGTTCCATTTCACCTGCTTGAGTGGATAAGTGGCAAATGTTAGTTGAAAATTTTCAGTTTGCTTTGACTTGTGCAAAACGACAGTGCCAGGTAACGGAAACGTGAAAACCGCAATACTTAGTGCAAAACGACTTGTTTGTGAATCTTCACAATTTCCTGTAAGCCTTATATTTTAAAGTCTATAATAGCCAAGACGGTTTGCTTACGCCAAAAATCCTAATTTTGTTACTACTAAGGGTAAATTTGAAAATTCCGAGTTATGAGCTAGTAATAAATACAAATTGCAGTCTCATGCAGACTCAACTTGACACCAGTATCTCCAATCCCTAAGTCCCCACTCCCCTGCTAGGCTAGAAATAGCCGATACAAAAGAGAGGGAATCGAGAATATGCCACACACGATTGTTACAGAAGTCTGTGAAGGTGTCGCTGACTGCGTAGATGCTTGTCCAGTTGCTTGCATTCATGACGGCCCAGGCAAAAACGTCAAGGGAAACGATTGGTACTGGATTGACTTTGCCACCTGCATCGACTGTGGTATATGTCTCCAAGTTTGCCCTGTAGAAGGGGCGATTCTTGCAGAAGAACGACCGGAGTTGCAAAAAACTCCGTAATAGTCCATAGTCAACAGTCAATAGTCAATAGTTATGCTTGACTTGACTGTTGACCAATGACAAACGACAAGTGACCAATGACAAATGACTATTTACTAGACGTTCAAAATGTCCACGCGGGATACATCCAAGATGTAGATATCTTGCAAGGTGTGAATTTCTGGGTTGCACCAGGGGAATTGGTAACAGTGATTGGCCCCAATGGTGCTGGTAAATCTACTTTGGCAAAAGCAATTTTTGGGCTTTTGATCCCCCATACAGGCACAATTACCTTCAAAGGTGAAAATATCGTGGGGCTAAAGTCGAATCAAATCGTTCAGCGAGGAATGTGCTATGTACCACAAATCGCCAATGTATTCCCCTCTCTGAGTGTTGAAGAGAACTTGGAGATGGGTGCTTTTGTACTTAACGTTCCCCTAAAACCAATCAAAGATAAAATATTTACGATGTTTCCTAGACTGAGCGATCGCCGTCGTCAACGTGCTGGTACTCTATCTGGAGGAGAACGTCAAATGCTAGCGATGGGCAAAGCTTTGATGTTGTCACCTAGTTTGCTGATTTTGGATGAACCTTCTGCTGCTTTATCCCCTATCCTGGTAACACAAGTGTTTGAGCAGATTAAACAAATTAATCAGGCGGGTACTGCGATCGTACTAGTGGAACAAAATGCCCGTAAGGCTTTAGAGATGGCTAATCGCGGATATGTATTAGAGTCTGGACGCGATGCTATCTCTGGCCTTGGTGAAGAATTATTGAATGACCCGAAAGTGGGTAAACTGTATTTAGGAGCAGGTAATAGACATTAAGTAATAATAAATTCTGACAACTCGAATGCACGAGTGTCAATTTTGCTGTTAACAATTTTACATTTCTTGGTAATTCGAGTTTTCTCCCTTTAACACAACACCAGTTTAATACTAGGGGCTTCACCAGGCGATAGTGATGCCTACGCGGGCTGCCCCGACGTTAACTAATAGCAAAAGCTATAACATTTCCTGCCACTGCCGCGACCTTCATTTTCGATGCTCAAATAATTCTCCCCAATTATCCTGGCGTTTCTTAATCCCATCTACAGCAAGTAGAGAAGTAAAACAGGACGCTCATTCAAGGAAAAGTGACCAAAATGGAAATTATCCGCATCTGCTAGAAACCTGACGGAATCGGAATGTCTACTGAACCGTCTATGGTCAAGCTCTGCATCATTTTTTGATCCACTGCTGAGTCTTAACAACTCTTGCAAAGCCGTTCGAGAGAAAACTTGGGGCGTTTTTGTATGGCACGAAAAGGCTCACGTTGCCTTAATCTAAAAAGATTGAGTGGTTCTGGCAATTTGGCATCAAAAATTTTTCTGTTGCAGTTTTAATTGAGATATCAACAGGGTTACAGGAACATTGAGAAAGTTGGATGAGGAATGGATTCCCTTATATCTCAAAAATCCTACCCAATGGCCAGTTGTTAATGCCCGCGCTTTCAAAACCACCCTAAATGGTGGATGCAGTAAAAAAGTAGCGCGGGTATCACCGCTTCACCACAACTGGCTAGAAATCAAACAGAAAACACATAGTACAAATGGAGTTATACCATTTCACGGGCGAAGGTATTGACATACCAAAGCGTAGGCGTAGCCCGCCGTAGGCATCGCCATTATTTAATCTGTAGCTGCCTGAGTTTATTATTTGCCGATAGTAGTAACTCTTGAGCTTTCGGATAGGCTGTTGTGCCATTTTGTACCTTTTCTAATTGATTAATAATACTTTGCAACTGGCTCAACACACGATTGCGCTCCATATCATGATCTGAAGCCAACAAGCTTTCGATTTCTCGCTGCGCCGCTTCCATTGCCTCCACAGCATCTGCCTCAGCTTGCCGCCTTATATTAACTTGACCTAAATTCGCCTCATAAATTGCTAGTAACTTCTGTGCTTCGGTATAACCTGCAACGTCTGTTGAGGGAATATCTTTAAGCCGCTCAATTGCCTCCATCCACAAACTTTCTATTTGTTGCCATTCAGTTACAGCGTGTGGCGGATTTTGACCAGCTTTAGCAGCTTGCCAGGAAAATTGCCGCGCTGCGGTGATTAAGGCGCTGATGCGATCGTTCCCTGCTGCCAATCCAACAACTTCCTGAAACTCACGCTGATAATTATCTAGTTGATTTTGTATAGTTTTTCCTGCCAGAGTTTGACCAGGAATCTGCTCGAATTGATTAAGCGCCGTTTGCCAAGCAGCTATTGCAGTTTGTTTATCACTTGCTGTTGTAGCACGTTCATATTGCTGTTTTGCATTTAAGAAGGTCAGCATCTTATCGGTAAGCAAGGACTGAGCATTATTTTCCTGAAAAACCTGAGCTTCTAACTGCCCAACTTTACTCCGAAATGTATTAAAACCGTAGATGCTAAACCGCGAGTCATACCACCAATATCTGTATTGTGACGAATCGTTGACAAAGGAAGTTGGTAACTGATCTAGGTGTTTTTGTGTTTCTTGTAGCTTCTTTTCTCCCAAAGCCAAATCAGCGGTGCTAGTAGCTTTTTCAATCAATTGTTCAGCTTGCTCGACTGATACTAACGCCTGGCGATAGTGATTATCCATGCTGATGTAGCTGGGTAGCAACAAAAAAGGCGCATGAAGCATCATCGGGCGGCGAATCACCGGATAAGGCTGGTTCGCCACCCAAATTACACCAACGGGAATGCATACAAGTATTGCTATCCAAATAAGTTTACTACCTATACCCCCATTGGCTTTGCTATGTAATTGCTGAGGGGATATTTTGAGAACCCGCCCCTTTAACTTCATTTCATGCTCTAATTCCGCAAGGCTTTTGAGGGTTGATGGTGTTGTAGGTTTCTTCAGCACCACAGGTTGTTGGCTTGGGGCAGATGGATCTATCCCAGAGCTATTTGGAGCATTTTTACGGAGGAAATTCCAGTTTATTTTGTTTAAAAAAGCCATATCTTTAGCCAATACTGTATTAAGTATTCCCAAAAGTATAGGAAATATAAACAATAGATCGTTTTGGCTTTTGACACAAATTATACTCTTTCGTAACCAGAATATTAATATTTAAGAAAAAACCGCCCTGCTTATGGCTAACTCTGGCTTTAAATTTGATAAGATAATAGCCAATTTGTACAGTATATAAGTTCTAAATTACGATGTAATGTGAATATTAAATGACTCTTAAATCGTGTAAGATGGTACTCTTACATCTTGCTTAAATTTGATATCTTCTTGAGAACAGTTTTATTGTTATCAAGTAGATTTATGAGCAGAATTAATGGATTTGTAGGGCGACGTGATTTCTTAAAATTCGCAAGTGTGATAGGTGTTGCGGCTACTGCTTTTAGTGTAGGCCCAGCCCGCCGTAGGCATCGCTTTTGGAATCTAGAGCAAACTGCTGTTGCTGCTATTCATCCAGTTAACTCTAATCCAGTCAGTCCCAATGAAGCTGTAAGACGCTTGCTGGATGGTAATCAAAGATTTATCCATCAGAAACGCCAATATCCTGATCAATCATTAGAACGTCTGCGATTAGTTGCTAAAGCTCAGTATCCTTTTGCTGCTATATTGGGCTGTGCAGATTCTAGAGTCCCTGCGGAAATCGTCTTTGATCAAGGGCTTGGAGATTTATTTGTCGTGCGAGTTGCTGGTAATGTTGTCAGTGACACGGTTATTGGTAGTCTAGAGTATTCTACAACAGTATTGGGTTCGCAATTGATTATGGTTTTGGGTCATAGAAGATGCGGTGCAGTAGCAGAAGCAATCAAAAACGAACCACTTCCTGGCAGAATTGGTTTGATTATTGAGGGTATCAAACCAGCTTTAGCAAAGATAAAATTCACAACTAGCGATCTAACCGAGGATGCGGTTATAGCTAATATTCAATATCAAACTGAAAAATTGCAGGAAAGCTCAACAATTTTAGCCGGACTGCTCCGTGAAGGTAAACTAAAAATTATTGGCGCTTGTTACGATATTGATACTGGTAAAGTAAATATTATTAGTAACCGTTCACGGGGGGGGTCAAAAAAATGCTCGATACAAAATCACATGGAATCAATACGAAAACTAGGCTAGATTTGATTTTTTCCAGTTTATTTTGAGTAGTCAAAAGTCCTACATTGGTGTGCAAATTGTTTTTTAGATGTTTTAGGTACGATTAGTTCCGAGCATAAATTGCCCAAACTATTGCTCTGCAAGAAATTTAGCTTTTAGACGAATGTTCTACCCCCCGTGAACGGTTAGGAACGCAAATTTAATAACGTGCAATTCTTATTTAACTTGGAATGGTGCGTTACGCTCCGCTAACACACCCTACTTTTGCACTTTATTTAATCCACATTCCTTACCATTATTACTTGAACATCTCACACCTTTTAGGCGTAAAATTTTTAGTTTAATGGTATTGCAAAAAATTATTAGCTATAAAATATTTTCTGACTACTTATACATCAATACACTTGGGTTAAGGGTTTCGACTATTTTGCAGGGGGGAATGAATGCGTGAATTACTTAAATAAACTAGCAAACAAAGGAATTTAGTAAGTCAAAGCTTATTTTACTTGCGGAAAACACCAAAATGAGTAAACAAACTGGGGTTTGAGTAAGTCAAAGCTTATTTTACTTGCGGAAAACACCAAAATGAGTAAGTCAAAGCTCATATTTAGGAAGTCAAAGCTCATTTTACTTGCGGAAAACACCAAAATGAGTAAGCAAATTGGGGTTTGAGTAAGTCAAAGCTCATAATGAGTAAGCCAAAGCTCATTTTGCTTACTAAATATGAAGTTTTGAGAAAGCTATATAGCGGTTCCCATTCAGATGCGGTACAACGTTATATCCCAAGGTGTAGGGGCACGGCATGCCGTGCCCCTACGGGTGTACCTCACGTAAACGAGAACTGCTATAAGCCTTTTTGCTGATTAAATATGAATTTAAGTTAAATATACATGAGTTCGATGAGTTCAGAAATACCAAATATCTATTAGGTAAAAAACCAATAAGCTTCTAACCCAAGCGTATTGACTTATACATTGGTTATACCATTTCACTTTAATAATGTTACAAATGCGTGGGTAAGGGTTTAGCAATGCTAAACCCCTACGAAAAATCTATATGTATCAAGATTTTCGTGAATTGGTATTAGGTGTGTACATTTGTACGCCCCTACATCTCATTTGTAACAAATAAACCTAGCAGGGGACATATAACAAGTCCCCCTGCCAGGAAGGTATAGTATATTTTAGCCATGTTTGATTTGGTTAACGCTTATTTCTACAAAATAATTGCGTATCCTCAGATACAATAACTAAATACTTTGGAAAACGTAGTTAAGAAAAGTTACTAAATAGGTTAACTTACAATTAAATTCAACAATTTCCCGGATGGGGAAATGAAGGGTACAAGTTTTTTGTCTCTTCCTAATGCCCCATAGCTAATGACAATTGGTTAATAATATAAGAAAGCGCTTCACACTTCTTAAATAATCAGCTTTATAAAACAATGGCGAGAGACTTGCGGGGATTCATTAAAATTTTAGAAGAAAGGGGACAATTACGGCGGATCTCAGCTTTAGTTGACCCTGATTTAGAAATTGCTGAGATTTCTAACCGGATGCTGCAAAAAGGTGGGCCAGGGTTGTTGTTTGAAAACGTCAAAGGCGCTTCCTTCCCGGTGGCGGTGAATTTGATGGGAACTGTGGAACGGATTTGCTGGGCGATGAATATGCAGCATCCAGAGGAGTTGGAAACTCTGGGGAAAAAATTGAGTATGCTGCAACAGCCAAAGCCGCCTAAGAAGATTTCTCAAGCGATAGATTTTGGTAAGGTGCTGTTTGATGTGGTAAAAGCAAAACCAGGGCGGGACTTTTTCCCCGCTTGTCAGCAGGTGGTGCTTCAAGGTAATGATTTAGATTTAAACAAGTTGCCTTTGATACGCCCTTATATTGGTGATGCTGGCAAGATTATTACGTTGGGGCTGGTGATTACCAAAGATTGTGAGACGGGTACACCAAATGTCGGGGTGTATCGCTTGCAACTGCAATCTAAAAATACGATGACAGTTCACTGGTTATCGGTGCGGGGTGGGGCGAGGCATTTGCGAAAAGCAGCCGAACGTGGGAAGAAATTAGAAGTTGCGATCGCACTTGGTGTAGATCCTCTAATTATCATGGCAGCTGCTACGCCCATACCTTTAGATTTATCAGAATGGCTGTTTGCTGGACTCTATGGCGGTTCAGGTGTGCAGTTAGCAAAATGTAAAACTGTAGATTTAGAAGTTCCCGCAGATTCCGAGTTTGTCATTGAAGGGACAATTACACCAGGGGAAGTCTTACCAGATGGGCCTTTTGGTGATCACATGGGTTATTACGGTGGCGTAGAAGATTCCCCGTTGATTCGCTTCAACTGTATGACGCATCGCAAAAATCCGATTTATTTAACAACATTTAGCGGTCGTCCACCGAAAGAAGAAGCGATGATGGCGATCGCATTAAATCGCATCTATACTCCCATACTGCGGCAACAAGTATCAGAAATTGTCGATTTCTTCCTACCAATGGAAGCTTTGAGTTACAAAGCGGCGATTATTTCTATAGATAAAGCATATCCAGGACAAGCGCGACGGGCGGCTTTAGCGTTTTGGAGTGCTTTACCACAATTTACCTACACAAAATTTGTAATTGTTGTAGATAAAGACATAAATATTCGTGATCCGCGTCAAGTTGTCTGGGCGATTAGTTCCAAAGTTGATCCAGTACGGGATGTATTTATTTTGCCGAATACACCTTTTGATACGTTGGATTTTGCTAGTGAAAAGATTGGCTTAGGTGGACGGATGGGAATTGATGCAACCACAAAAATTCCGCCAGAAACAGACCATGAATGGGGTTCACCTTTGGAATCAGATCCAGATGTGGCGGCGATGGTAGAAAGGCGATGGGCGGAGTATGGTTTAGCAGAGTTGCAGTTAGGAGAAGTAGACCCGAATTTGTTTGGCTATGATATGAGGTAGTTGTTCTTAAAGACCCACCCCCGCAAGCAAAGAGGGGGCTATGAGAATTACTTTTCAAATTTTGGTTTTGAGAGATTTATTATGCCTTCTCCATTTCCAGGAATGAACCCGTATTTAGAAGATCCGGAATTATCGCCAGGAGTACATGGGAGATTAATAGTAGCAATCGCAGACTCGTTATCTCCTCAACTACGTCCTAAATATTTTGTCGCCATTGAAGAGCGAATTTATCAAACTACGGGCGATGATAAACTCTTGGTTGGTATTCCTGATGTAATAGTACAAAATTCACAGACAGCAATAAATCCTAAAAGACCGAATATAGCTGTAGCTACACCTGCCGTACAACCTAAAACAGTGACAGTTCCCATACCTGAGATAGTAAAGGAGAGATATTTAGAGGTGCGAAAGGTAGGAACAAAAGAAGTAGTAACAGTGATTGAAATTTTATCACCTAAAAATAAGCGTACAGGAGAAGGACGGAACGGATACGAAACTAAGCGACAGCGAGTATTGGGAAGTTCAACACATTTGGTTGAAATTGATTTATTACGTGTCGGGGAACCAATGTTAGTCTTTGGGGATAGTATACAAAATGATTATCGAATTTTGGTTAGTCGAGCAGAAAATCGTCCCCAATCTGATTTATATGCCTTTGATTTGCAAGATGTAATTCCCTCATTTTTCTTGCCTTTGCGAACTGGTGATAGTGAGCCTTTGGTGGACTTGCAGAGTTTATTAATTGGAATTTATGATCGTGCAAGTTATGATTTGGTAATAGATTACAGTCAAGAGCCAGCATTACAATTGTCAGAAGATAATGCAGTTTGGGCAGATGCATTGTTACGGAAAAAAGGACTACGTTAAAACAATTCGCAATTCGCAATGCGCTAAACGCGCCGCTACCGCTAACGCAATTCGCAATTACGTTTTGTAACGGAGAGAAGTTTGTGGGATTTAACCCCGACACAAAACGTGCTGCCATTCTTAGGCAGGGGAATTAAACCCCTCATTTTGTTAAATGAGGTAAATGATGGACATTCTCACTACTAATATAAGGTGGGTGTTGCCCACCCTACTTTGTGTAAAACTATAACGGACGGTAAACGCGGTAGTTGATTTCAGGGAAGATATTATCCATTAACTCAACTTTTTCCAACCAACCACTGTCAATTTTGCCGATTTTAACGTCTTCGTAGAGCTTATTGAACCGCATCAGATGCGATCGCGTCCGTCTAACTGCATAAGGTACCATAGTTCCCGTCCGCATAATAAATGCCCAGTCAGAAGATTGTGCTAATAACAATTCCCGCGCCGCTTGGTTCAAGGCTTTCCACCCCAACTCATCCTCCGGTTCTAGGTGTGATATTTCAATCATTCGTTCTGCGGCTTTGTGCAAATGCGGATAAATCCATGCATTTGTTTCATTCAACCAATACTCGTGGAAACCCTTGAAACCCCAACTGGATTGTGAAGGACGACAGACTTGCTGCGTTGGATGCGATCGCAAATAATCTGCCAAGTGCGTCATTTGATATGTTCCTTGGTCATACCACGACTTGCGGAATAAATAATCAATAAACCAGGGGCCTTCATACCACCAATGTCCAAATAACTCTGCGTCATAGGGCGAAACGATAATTGGCGATCGCTGCATCATGCCATACAGATGCTCAGATTGCTGCTCTCGATTATACATAAAGTTAGCAGCGTGTTCCGCTGCCTTTTCCTTAGCCCAATAGGGATCGTAGAGTGCTTTATCTGATAGACCTAAACCACGTCCAGTAATTTTGTGATACTTAATGCCCGTATTTTTCCGCTGACCATTGGGCATGATGTAGGGCTTGATGTACTCATATTCTGCTTCCCAGCCCAAATCTTTATAAAATTCTCGATATTCCGCCGCCCCAGGATAGCCTACCTCAGAAGACCATACCTGTTGGGACGATTCCTGATCTCGACCAAAGACAGCAACACCAGTTTCTGTATAAATTGGGGCATAAGTGCCAAAGCGCGGACGGGGACGGGAGTAAAGAATGCCATGTCCATCGGTAAGGAAGTAGCGTAACCCAGCATCGGCTAGCATCCGCTCTAAACCTTCATAGTAGGCGCATTCAGGCAACCAAATGCCTCTGGGTGCTTGTCCAAAGGTTTGCTCGTAATGTTCGCAAGCTACCTGAATTTGCGCCCACACTGCTTCTGGATACATTTTCATCAACGGCAAATAGCCGTGAGTAGCGCCGCAAGTCATGATTTCCAAGTTGTTACTGTCTTGGAGCTGCTTAAACGCACTCACCAAGTCACCCTTGTAGCGTTCCCATAGCTGACGCGCTTCCTTAAACTCAGTAATGTAATGTTCGGCTAAGTAACGAAGATGCCCATTATTGACATTATGTTCTGCTTCTAGTTGTATAAGTTCTTCTAGTTGGGTTAAGTGTGCGTCATAGCGTTCTTGAAGCAGAGGATCACGAAGCATCGACACTAAAGGTGGTGTCATACTCATCGTGATTTTAAAGTCGATACCGTCTCGCTTTAAGCCTTCAAATACTTTCAATAAAGGGATGTAAGTTTCTGTAATGGCTTCATAGAGCCATTCTTCCTCCAGCACATAGTCACTTTCCGGGTGACGAACGAAGGGCAGATGTGCGTGGAGTACAAGCGCGACGTAGCCGATAGCCATAGTTATTTTGGGGTGATACTTATAAGTTGAAGGTCGAGAGGTTGGGTTGAAATTAACAATATTTTAAGACTTTATCGGGATCGTAAGGTAGATTTATAGCAGTTTCAATTGAGTTAAAATGGATTTTCTATCTGACACCGTTGCCTTATCGCGGATGCAGTTTGCATTGACGGCGATCTTTCATATGCTATGGCCTGTTCTCACCACTGGGATGGGGATTTATCTGGTCATCGTCGAAGGAATGTGGCTAAAAACACGCAATCCCGATTACTATCACCATGCTCGTTTCTGGGCAAAGCTATATGTGTTAAATTTTGGCATTGGTGTAGCATCCGGCTTGCCGATGGAGTTTCAATTTGGTACGAACTGGGCACCGTTTTCCGAAGCGGTAGGCGACTTTTTTGGTAGTATTTTGGGCTTTGAAAGCGCTATGGCGTTTATGCTAGAAGCCGGATTTCTGGGGATTATGCTGTTTGGCTGGGAACGGGTAAACCCAGTGATTCACTATTTCGCCACGATTATGGTTGCCTTTGGCGCAAACCTATCTACTTTCTGGATTTTAGTGGCCAACTCTTGGTTGCAGACTCCAACAGGCGGAGAAATGGTAAACGGGAAGTTTGTTGTAGATGATTACTTTCAGGCAATCTTAAATCCCTTCATGCTCAACAGCGTCTCGCATATGTTTTTGGCGACGCTGGAAACTTCTCTGTTTGTGATTGGGGGAATTAGCGCCTGGTATATTCTCAATAACCGTCATCAGGCTTTCTTTGCCCGATCGCTCAAAATTGCCTTGGCAACTGCGATCGCTGTAACCCCATTACAAATCTATGTCGGACACCTCAGCGCTGAACAGGTAGCTGAGTATCAACCTACCAAACTCGCCGCAATGGAAGCTAAGTGGGAAACTAGTCCCGCCGGACAGCCCGCGCCCTGGACTGTGGTGGCATTACCCAATAATCAGACTGAGCAGAACGACTGGGAAATCTCAATTCCCAACGGTTTAGGCTACATTTTGGAATTCAAAAAAAATCTGTCTAAACCCGTTCTCGGACTGAAACATTGGCAGCCTGAAGATCGCCCCCGGATGGTGGGTTTGATTTATTACGCCTTTCGCATCATGAGCGGCATTGGCTTCTTCTTAGCTGGATTGATGGGTCTTAGTGTGATTCAGTGGTTGCGGGGTAAACTCTCATCAGAGGCGATCGCTCAACAGAAATGGCTACTGCGAATCTGGATTTTCGCGGCTCCACTGGGCTATATTGCCGTCGAATCGGGCTGGATTGTGCGTTGCGTTGGGCGACAACCTTGGGTGGTTTACGGGCAAATTCGCACAGCAGATGGAGCTTCCCATCTACCTGCTAGTGAGGTTTTAACATCCCTGGTGATTTTTGCTGGAATTTATACAGCCCTGTTTATTTGTACCTTATTCTTTGGTAGTCGGATCATTCGTCAAGGCCCCAATCTGGAGCTTCCGGTTCCAGGTATTGACACTCAACCTGCGGTAGAAACTACTCCGGCTGAATTTGTTCCAGATCAACGTCCTGTTGAAGCACAGCAATAGTACTCAACACGGGCTAAACGCCCCGCTACCGCTAACAACACTCAGTAAGGTAATTGTATGGAGAATCTAGAACACTTTTTAGCGCAGGTCTGGTTTGTCATCTTGGCTCTGTTTTTATTTCTCTACGTCATGTTAGACGGGTTTGATCTAGGCGTAGGCATCCTGTCGCTAACTAGTTCCAATGAGGAGCGACGCGACATCTTAATGACGAGTTTGGGTAATATTTGGGATGCAAATGAAACTTGGTTGGTATTAATGGGAGGTGCGTTGTTTGGGGCATTTCCTCTCGCTTATGGCACCATTCTGAATGCGCTCTACATTCCCATTTTTGGCATGATCTTTGGCTTGATTTTTCGGGCTGTGGCCTTTGAGTTTCGAGAGCATTCTACGAACAAAACGTTTTGGAATGTGGCCTTTGGAGTCGGTAGTTTCATGGCGGCGCTGTTTCAAGGATTTGCCTTGGGCAGCATTTTGGAAGGCATTACGGTGGATAAATCGGGTCACTTTATCGGCGGGATGTGGGACTGGCTTGATTGGCGATCGCTCTTGGTTGCCTTGACATTAATCCAGGGTTATGTATTGATTGGCTCCACTTATCTGATCTTAAAAACTGAGGGAGAACTCCAAACGTCCCATTACCGCACAGCAAAACTCGCTGCCTGGACAACTCTGTTAGGTGCTATCTTAATCACCATCGCCACCCCTGTTGTCTATGAAAATGCCAGGGCAAAGTTATTTCACCAGCCGGAAGTGTATCTATTTTCAGTCATTCCAGTGCTAGGTGTGTTGCTGATTGGGTTATTGATTAGAAGCCTAAACCGCAAAGCAGAAACCACTCCCCTCGTTTGGACGGTGCTGCTTTTCCTACTTACCTTTGTCGGATTAGGATTAGTTGTTTTTCCCTATATCATCCCCCCAGGCATCACCATTTATCAGGCAGCCGCAGCACCTAGTGCCTTAGTCTTCATGATTATCTTCATTGGCTTTCTGATTCCCATTATGTTGTTCTACAACATCTACAATTACATTGTGTTTCGAGGGAAAGTGGCAAGCACACATTATTGAAAATAAGTTTTCGCCAGAATTATCCAAAAAAACGCCCAACTCGAACGCCAAAACCTGGTAACAGTGGTGATGTGATTTCGTCATCAGCCAGCAAGGTTGCGATCAGTTTTAATTGGGCAGTTTCTCTGCGATAAACTTCTAACCCACATTCCGCAGATGTGACTCAGTGCAAAAGTAGGGTGTGTTAGCGGAGCGTAACGCACCATTCCAAGTTAAATAAGAATTGCACGTTATTAAATTTGCGTTCCTTAGTAAAGTAATTAATTAGGACTTACGCATTGACAAGAAATACCAAATATGAATACGGTTAAAAGCTACGTCTTTCGTAAGGGTTTAGCATTGCTAAACCCCTACAGCGTGGTCTATTTACGTAGTTTACCGCCGTAGGCATCATAAAGATAATTAATAAAAGCCTGAAACGAGCTATTTTCGTTAATTCACATCACGGTTAATTTGTATAGTGCGTAAGTCCTATTAATAGTCAAGTGTTATTACTATTGACTATTGGTTTTTTTGGGCAAATAACCTTCCACCAAGCAGTCAGAGCCGACTACACGCCAACGAACACGTTCTAGAGACAAGGCCTCAGTCATGGTAGTAAAACCTAAATCGCCTACAGGCGTGGGAGCAGTGCTACCACCAATAATTTTCGGGGCAATAAATGCTAGAACTTTCTGCACCGCTCCTTGAGCGATCGCGCTAGCAGCTAAAATCCCACCACACTCCCACAATACGCTACAAAAACCCCGTTCATATAAGTACGCCATTGCCTGATCTGGTGTAAGTGATGTTAGTTCCACCACCTCCACCCCAAGTTTTCGCAACAGTTCTTGAAAATCGGGGTTAGCACCTTTTTCTGTCAACACCAAAGTTGGAGCATCCGTAGTTTGCCACAGATGGGCATTTTCCGGTAAGTTGAGATGGCGACTCATCACCACCCGCAAGGGATTATGTACCCCCGCCTGATGGCTGGTTAAATAAGGATTGTCTTGTCTGACTGTATTACCGCCGACAATTACTGCATCACAAGCCGCCCGTAGTTGATGTACTTCATGGCGGGCATCTTGGCTTGTCACCCAAGCGCTGTTACCCGATGTGGTGGCAATTTTACCATCTAAAGTCATGGCATACTTTAAAATTCCCAAAGGTCGTTTGTAGAGAATGCGATGCACAAAAGCTTCATTTAGCTGAAGACAAGCTGATTCTTCTACTCCTACCAACACTTCGATCCCCGCCGCACGTAAACGGGCGATACCACTTCCAGCGACCAGTGGATTAGGGTCAACCATACCCACCACGACTTTTGCCACCCCTGCTTGGATCAATCCTTCGGAACATGGAGGAGTCCGTCCGTAGTGATTGCAAGGTTCGAGGTTGACATACATTGTTGCACCATAAGCGCGATTCTCCTGGGGAGAGGCTGCGCGATCGCCAGCTGCCTTCAAAGCAAAAACTTCTGCATGAGGCTCACCTGCACGAGGATGAAACCCTTCCCCGACAATCTCGCCATCCTTGACAATCACCGCTCCCACTAGCGGATTTGGCGAAGTCCGCCCTAAAGCGCGGCGAGCAAGTTCCAAACATCGCTGCATCATGCGAGAGTCAAAGTCAGTTCCTACCTTTTCCTTCGGTAGTGAATTCGATCCAACTGCTGACTCCACTAGAAGTATATTTTCCTGAGTGTAATTTGGTAAAGATGCATCTGCTTGAGCGACCACTGGGGAATTATCCTTGACACTCCCCTGCGTGAACGCAAGGGGATTCTTAAAACATTGCTGCCTTAATATCCTGATTTCTCAGGTTCCCAGGCTCACCACGTTTGCACTATTAGTGCGTGGTGATATCTCCTCAAGGTTTTTCGGGCGTAACTTTCTCCCAGTCCAGGAGTAGGTTTTTAAATCTTGTACTGATGGGAGTATTTTACCATGTTTTACTGTG
>JBBSCU010000036.1:0-28420 GCA_038249935.1 Chroococcales cyanobacterium | reverse complement strand
CCTTAGAACGAGAATCTTCTTTCCGCCGCAGTATTCGCCAAAAGTCTCGGCGAGCCGCTATGAATGATCAGTATATGCTTTCCGTCTTGACGGCGGCTTTCTCAAACTCAACTCTCTCCTAGAATCCAACTGTCAATAGGGCTTGAGATGCGCTAACCCTGCTTATAGCGCTAACGTGTAAATTTGACGCCTTTTCAAAACTACATTGTCAAAGATTGAGGATTCGTCTCAATTAACTTTGCTAAATCTTGCAAGAACGCCGCAGCATGGGCACCATAAATAATCCGGTGGTCAGAAGTAATATTGACTTGCATTTGCTGCTGCACGCCAAATAAACCGTCGGCTGTTGCTACCACTTGCGGACGGGATGCCCCGATCGCTAAAATTGAACCTTGTCCAGGCGGTAAAATCGCATCAAATTTGTCTACGCCAAACATCCCCAAGTTGGATAGGGTAAAAGTACCACTGTTGTATTCTTGAGGCTGTAGTTGTTTTGCCCTCGCCCTCTCTACTAAAGACTTCCAAGTCCGCGATAGAGAATATATATCCACTGCGTCTGCATTTTGCAGCACAGGTGTAATCAATCCGCCATCATCCATCGCTACTGCTACGGAAATGTTGATATCAGAATGATAGACAATTCCCTGGTCTGAGTAACTGGCATTTAATAATGGGTGTTTTTGTAACGTCACCGCTACAGCTTTCGCGAGTAGCGCCGTCATCGTCACGCCTTTGGATTTAATTTGTTTATAAAGTTTGTCTAATCCATCAGTAGTAATTGTATAACCGACACGGAAGACAGGCACGGATACGGTGGCTACCATGTTCCGCACTACAGCATTTTGGAAGGTAGTTAGAGGCACGATTTGACCAGGAACAGCCGTCACTGAGGTTGTGGGTGCTGGTGTCCGAGGTGCTGGGGGCGCAGCTGGGGTACTGGTTACTACAGGTGCTAGTGGTGCAACGGGGGCAGTGGCGGGTTGTTTGCCTTTATTGGACAATGCTTCTACATCTTCGGCAACAATGCGACCGTAGGGGCCACTGCCTTGGAGTGTAGTTAAATCAACTTTGAGTTCTTTGGCTAACTTGCGGGCGCGGGGTGAAGCAACAAGCCTTCCTTCTTTGTGGTTAGACCCGTTTTGAGACGCTAAGGCAGGTGTGGCAACTGAGGCTGTGGCGGCGGGGATTAATTCAGGGGAAGAGGTAGTAGCAGCCACGCCGCCGGAATTGGCCAGAGATTTTGCCTGTTCAATTTCAGCTTCCGTTTCGGCAATAAAGGCGATCGCAGATCCTACCGGGGCAGTTTCACCAGCTTCAACTATGATATGTGCCAGAAATCCCTCATAAAAGGTTTCTACATCCATATCTGCCTTATCTGACTCGACAACCACCACTGTTTCGCCTTTTTCCACTTTGTCACCCGGCGATTTCACCCAGGAGACTATTTTGCCTTCCGTCATGGTAGAACTCAGCGCCGGCATAAATACTTCGTGAATGCTCATAGGGTGGTTTGAAAATCAATAATTTATGGACTTTAACAGCTTTTGCCACATCAAATTGTATCTTGGCGGCAGAGTTTTGACATGGAGATTTTATATTTTGCTTGGGGAGTGGGGGGAGAGTTACTAACCCTTGACTCCAGGAACCTAAATATAACTTACAAGTCTATAGTACAAAGCTATCCTCAATGATTACCCAATATCTCGTTTTGGTTGTTGACTTTTACAAACCATCACGAATTTCTCACAAATCAAATGGGATTGCTATATATTTTATATTCCTCATCCCACTGCTCAAGATATGGGAACTTCTCACAGGTAGAGGATATGGGGTGCAGTTCAATCTAGAATTCAAAATTGGTAATAAGCCCGTTTGAAATTCCTGTTTAATTTTATGTCAACAAAGTTGAAATTCTTTTTGATTGTAATATTAAGTATTTTTGCCACTGCTGGCGCTGGAGTTTATGTTACCCAGCGCCAGCAATCTGTACCGATTATTGAGACTAGTGATAGACAAACTCAGCAGGTGGCAGCAATACACCAGTCTCAGGAGATTGTGGCATACCCAGAGCGTTCCGATTATAAAACCATACCTCTAGAAAGTATTAACTCATCTCTCCAAGGTAGTGATCCTACCACCCTCGCTCTAAGTGCCTTTGAAGACCTAGCATCAGCAGGAGCAACGCGAAAGGTAGAGGTAACTTATCCGCAACCAAATCAGTCCTCGGTGACGATTACGCAAATCAAGCGGGGTGATAATGCAGTTGGTACGGTTAAATATCGAGTTGAGATGACCACCTTTGGGCGATCGCTTTTTATTAGCTCACCTCCAATGTGGCAAATTGTTTGGGCTGGGGTGAAAAGTTAGTTAGGAGTTAGGAGTGAGGAATTTAAACTCATAACTCATAACTTATAACTTTATTAAATGTCGCCGCGAATTTCTTCTACAATGCCATCGCGCAGAACGATTTCGACCTGCATTTTGCTAATCAGGTTATCTCCGATTTCTACCCGAAAAAAGCCTTCCATTTGGAATTGGTTAACTTCCTGATCCTGCTGGAGAAACTGCACTTGCTGGAGGTTTTGTAGCAACTGATTTTTCTGCTCTAACAGTTCACTTTTCTTTTGATTAACTTGGAGTTGGATATTGTCAATTTGTTGGAGAGTCTGGGGTCCAGGTGGTTGCAGACTCTGCTTTTGAATTGCAGTAACAGCTCTTTGTCCTTCGACTTCTAGCTGTTGCAGTTGTTGGTCGATTTGATTGATCTGCGTTTGTAGTTGCTGTTGTACTTCATCTTTCCAGAGGGGAGTAACAATGACTTTGACGTTAACAACGCGTTTCAGGAGCAAATTAGATTTGGAGACATCCATAAATATTTCACGTTCACTCTTATGGTTAGCAGGTGGAATTATCAGGCAAACATCCCGTCAATAATATCGTGATAGCGTTCCGTAACGACGTGTCGCCGAACTTTTAGGGTTTGTGTCATCAAGCCATTTTCGATAGAAAACTGTTCCAAAATGAGTTTGAACGTCCCGATGCGGTCATCCGGTCGATAACCTGGACGATTTTGCACTTCCCGGTTCAATTCTTGCCGATATAAATCCTGGATCATTCTACTCTCTAAGTCAATTTTTTGACTAGGTGAAGAAGTAACCTGATCGTTCTGCGTATCCAGTATTAGATTTTGAGTCGCTGCCCATTTTTCTAAAGCTTCGAGATTGGGGACAATTAAGGCTCCCAGGCTGCGCTGATCTTGGCCGACGAGCATAATTTGATCGATGTAAGGCGATCGCAAACACGCATCTTCGAGCGGCTGCGGCTCGATGTTTTCCCCGTTAGTCAATACAATCGTATCCTTCGCCCTGCCAGTCAACACTAAGTCGTCTTGTGGTGTCAGCCAACCCAAATCACCGCTATCAAACCAACCTTCAGCGTCAATTGCTTTTGCTGTCGCTTCGGGATTTTGGTAATAACCTTGCATAATCTGCGGTCCCCTCAACAATACTAAGCCTCGCTTCTCTATTGGCAAAGGCACTTTTGTCTCAGGATCTACGATTTTAGCTTCTGTAGCCGGAAGTGGTTGCCCTGATGCACCAATCAAATTTCGCCAAGGACGACGCACATGGGTAACAGGAGAAGTTTCTGTTAAGCCGTAGCCTTGCAAAATCTGCACACCAATAATTTCAAAGAAGTTATCTATGTGTCTAGGAAGCGCACCGCCGCCGCTAATCATCTGCTTAACTTCTCCTCCTGTGGCTTCTCGCACTTTGGCATAAACCAGTCGTTCTCCCAAAGCATGGAGGGGTAATAAAGCTGATGCTTGTATCTTCGCTGCTAATCGTTCGACGGCTGAAGCATGAAGATTATTTAAACTCAACCCTTGAGCAACTCGCCGCGCTTTGATATATTTCTCGCTAATGCCCAATAAAAAGTTAACTAGGCGTTGTTTATTCGCTGGTTGTTCGCGGAACTGCTTTTGAACTCCTTCATAAATCGATTCCCACAGGCGCGGTACACCCACCATGTAGTTGGGTTTAAATTGTCTCAGATCCCCTTTTACAGAGCGTAAATTGGTATAAACTTGTGTGCAACCTTGAGATAATAAGTAATACTCAACAGTCCGTTCGTAGCTATGCCATGAAGGTAGGATGCTGAGAACCATATCGCCTACGTTTGGTTGTAATACTGTCCCAAATGTTGTTACTTGATGCATCAAATTGTTATAAGACAGCATTACACCCTTGGGTTTGCCCGTAGTACCGGAGGTGTAAATTAGGGTTGCCAGAGCGTCACGATTTTGCTTGAATGGCACAAAATTATGATTTACCCCAATTTCGATCAACTGGGCAAAGTTCAACACCTTTAGGCTTGCTTCTGTCGGTGGTGCTTCATCCGAAAGTAGGATTACTAGTTGAATTGATAGATCGTTGAGGCGATCTTGCAATTTTTTAAGTGTCTTTAAATCCTCAACAACTATTGCCGTACTGCCACTATTAGCGATGATAAACAGCAGTTCTTCTTTTTCGGCTTGGGAGCTACGCACTACATCAACTCCGCCAGCAGTCATTATGCCTTGATCGGCAATAAACCAACGGGGACTGTTGTCAGCAATCAGGGAAATGCGATCGCCTACCTTTATTCCTAACGCCTGTAACCCAGCCGCAAATAGCCGTATTTGCTCTGCTAACTGGGTATAAGTAATCGCTACTTCTGGTTTAGCGTTAGGGTTACGGAGGGCGACAACATCACCAAATCGCCTGGCTGCTAAAGGCCAAATTTCTGGTAGCGATTCTACATTTGTGTAATCTACCAACCGCTTTAATGCCTGACGTTCTTGCTCACTGATGTTAGATAAAAAAGAAGACGCAGGTGGGATTTTTGACATAGCACCTTACCTAAATTTTGTAAACTGATCGGAATTGTTAGCTTATTTTGTTATTCCGCTACAATAACCATCCTCATTATCCACATTCTCTTTTGTGTATAATAATTCCAGGAATTCCACGTTTTTATTTACAAAAATTTATGTTAAGGTTAGTTGAATAGATTGCAAGCAATAGTTCAAGCAATAGTTTATATTTGCATCTAAGAACAGCGATGTCTACGATGGTCACTGAGCTTGCCGAAGTGCGGGCTACGACTATTTTTCACAAGGGATGATTACCTATGAATTTGATAGACGCTACATTGCTAACGCTGCTCAATATTACTGCTTGTATGGCGTTACCTAAGATTTTAGCTATCTTTGTGGCTGATAAAACCAAACTTACTGAAGCGTTGCCGAATGGTTGCAAATTACAACCAGCTAAAGTCGAAGTTACCAGTTTTCCTTATTGTACAGCTTACCCGTTGACAGGTAGCCAATACTGTAAATTTAGTCCTGATTTCTGTGCAAAGTGTTCTCCGAATTAATGGACTATTTGCAAGCCCGCCTCAGAATGAATTCTGAGTCTAATAGCGAAAGTCGTCTAAAGACGACTGAGAAAAGGTTATAGTCCGTTTTAACGGACTTTAGCTATAAGAAAAGGAACTTTAGTTTTGGGCGGTTTATGCCTAGAATGAAATAGCCCTGGGTCTAAGCTAGTGATTAGTATTACTAAGAATTCCTACAAGTACTCTAACTAATTCTTCTAAACCTTCTGGAACGCGATAAAGTTTAGTATCTTCTATGATATGTTTTTCCTGTCTTTGCAATAGTCCAAATTTCCAATCATATCCATTTGTAACAGCTCCATATAATATAGAGTTAGGGGAATCTACCCACTGGTCTAGTGCTAATAATTCTACCGCCAGCTGACTAAATCCTCTTTTTAAATCTGATTGTTTAGCCTCAATAACTAAAAGTGAACTCTGGGAAACTAGATAATAGTCAAATGTACCTTTAAGCTGTTCACTAACATTAACAGTATACTCAATATAAAGAATAGATTCTGTTTGGTCACAAACTTCTACAAGAATCGGAGAAATTAACATTTCTCTAACAGCTATTTCTGAAACTGAATCAAAGATAGATATATTACGTTTTAGATAGCGATTTAGAAAGTCTAAATATGTTATCTCCTTTAGATAAATAGGTAGTTCTAGTACCTTCTTTTCATAGCTACAATTAAAATCTGTGAGAATATCTTTAGTTATATAAGGTAGCTCAAAATATTTGCTAAACGTATAGCTTTCCCCAGGTTGGATAATCCGCTTGATAGTCATGTTCTATTCCCTGGTTTAATTTACGATAAATTTTATACAGGGAAAAACTGGTCTACAATACAGCTAAAACCAGGCAATAGGGGAGAAATTATATGATCACTACTAAATAGAGTTTCTGCCAACTTAAGTTGATTTTGTTCGCGCCGATATACTTCTAGTTTACGCGATCGCCAATCAGCAATCCAATATTCTTTTACCCCTCTAGAAGAATAAAGTTTAAATTTAGCTTCTTTATCTCGTCTTAAGTCTTCTTTGCTAGCAGACAAAACTTCGACTATTAACTCCGGTACACCAGTTAAATGTCCCGCTTCATCCAATGTTAGCGCCAAGGTTTCTTTAGTAGCCCAAACTACATCAGGAATCACATTATCTGATTCGGAAAATAAAACACCGGGGTTGATCACAGCTTCTCCTAAACCAGTAGACTCTGACCAAATATCAAGTTGTCGGAAAATTTTGCCACAAGTTTGCTGATGTTTAAAGTGAGGTGCCCTGGTCATAAATAATTCTCCATCAACTATCTCGTAGCGCGTCCCTTCATTTTCTGGTAACAGTTCCACATCGTGGGTTGTCCAGCGTACTCCTGTATTAAGCATTTGACTCATTAGTTAACTCCTTTAATCTTGCTCTTGTATTTTAATCATAAGAGGATGTTTGAAAATTCACAATTAATAATTATAAATTATGAATGCAACTCGCTATTAATATTCTTTTTCTGGTACTCTAAAAGCTGCATATTTCCATTCATTACCCTCTAAATATTCAATTTTAAATTCTCCCTTAGTCAATAAACTCATATCTTTAAATGGGACTGTAGCATTTTCTCCTAATATAATGCATTCAGTATTAGTAGTAGTAGTTTGGACTGGTGTTGTATTTATTTGATTAAGAATTTTACGCTGTAATTCTTGATGCTGTTGCTCTGTTATTAATTTAGAATCGTACAGCTTTTTTATGTCTCTCAGTTGGGTCTCTATATCTGAACCACCTGAGTTAGACACGTTATCCACATTATCTAGTTTACAAGAATCTGGCTTAAAAGCAATTTTTCTGACAGGATGATCCCACCATTTAGAAACTTGAGTTAACCAATTAGTCGTCCTTGTTGTATGTACTACTTTTACTTGATTATCAGTGATTTCTAAACGAACCCAATCAGTGGATCTTTTTTGAATCAAACCAGCAAATCCCCAAGACAAAACACTTCCCACTGAAACACCAGAATCTGCTAAACGAAGCTTAATAACTCTAGGTTCTATACTTTGTGCTACTTTGATTTGAGCCTGATTTATAGAGCCAATATTATTAGTAAAAAAAACAGTATTTTCTTTTACCGCAGTCGAAGGTTTTGCTGCTGTAGAACTTACAAGTAATACTGCTGCTATCAAAATCCTAATTTGATTGTTCATCAATTTATTTTGTATTGTTTTTTCTACTGAGATGCCTATGGATAATAAACTATACTAACTGAGCTTGTCGAGAGGCGATTATTATAAGACTAGCTTTGACTATAGGAATCCGGTTTGATTTTTGAACAAAATTAAGTATATGTAGTGTTACGGCTTCCGTAACGCACCATTTATAAGGATTTGGTGCGTTACGCTGTCGCTAACGCACCCTACGTATCTGTTCAGAAATCAAATAGTAGTCCTATAGGATATCTAGGCTTAATTTACAGACTATCAATAGATATAATATTACTTGCGATTTTCGCGCCGCCACTTACTCCGTAATAAACGAATTTCATCAAAAGTGTAGCTTTCACCTAGTTGTTCTTTGATGGGAGTGAGGGAAATGTCACCGAGTACTTCTAAAACTTGCCAAATTTTTTGTTGATGTTCTAGAGGTACTAATTGATTTAAATCAACTGGCTGATTTTTCTCAATTAGTTTTTCTAAATGATTGCTAACTGTTGCCGGACTAAGGTTACGTTTTTGGGCAATTTGAGCAATATTTAACCCTTGTTGATGTAATTGTAATGTTTGTAATTCGGTGTAAGAAGATGAGTTGGGAGAGGATACATAATTATTATTAGCTGATTTATTTTGCAAACCTTTTTCTTGGCGGTAGGCGCGAATTTCTGTAATAAACTTTTCGCCATATTGAGCGAGTTTGTGACTACCTACACCAGAAAGTTTGGCAAATTCAGCTAAGGTTTGGGGTTGTACCTGTACCATTACTTTTAAAGTGGAATCGTGGAAGATGACGTAAGGTGGTACAGATTGCTCATCAGCTAATTGTTTGCGTAGCGATCGCAATTTCTGTAATAATATTTCTGCAACTTCTGCTTTTTCACTCCCCTGTTCCCAGGTAATCTTTTGGACTGTGGTTACAGCTAGGGAAACTGGGCGTTGTTTTCGCATTACCTCCCAACTTAAGGCATTTAGTTTTAAAACTGAGTAACCATCGCTAGTTTGTTCTATTAACCCTTGATGTAAAAGCGATCGCCCCAACATTCGCCATTCATCTAGAGTTCTATCTTTACCAATACCATAAGTAGAAAGTTTATCGTGTTCGTACTGGATAATTTTGTCTTTTTTTGCCCCTCGCAACACATCAATTATGTGTAACATCCCAAATCTTTCTTTGCAACGCGCCACACAAGATAAAAACTTCATGGCTTCAATTGTCCAATCTTGCATCGGTTTGGGATGACGACAATTGTCACAGTTACCGCAATTGCCAGGAAACCTTTCTCCAAAATAACCCAGTTGAATTGTTCGCCGACAATCAGTACCTTCAGCGTAATCGATCATCTGCCGCAATTGTTGTTTGGCAATCAACTGTTCTTGAGGATTAGTTTTTTGATCAATGCTCCATTCAATTGTTTTAACATCACCAAAGCTGAAAAATACTGTACACCGAGATGGTTCTCCGTCTCTACCTGCTCTCCCCGATTCTTGATAATAACTTTCTATATTTCTGGGCAGATCAAAGTGAACTACCAACCGCACATCTGGTTTATTAATTCCCATCCCAAAGGCGACTGTTGCCACCATAACTCGGACATCATCTCGAATAAATCGCGTTTGATTACTACTACGTTCCTCATCAGTTAATCCGGCGTGATAAGGCAGAACAATAACTTGATCATTTTGCAGTTTAAAAGTTAGTTCATCAACTTTTTTCCGAGTTAAAGAATAAATAATTGTCGAACCTTCAGTTTCTCGAATTAGTTCTAACAATTCAGCGTAAGCATATTTAGTTTTAGGACGAACTTCGTAATAAAGATTTTCCCGGTTAAAACTGGCAAGATGGATGCTAGGTTGCTTTAGTCCTAATTGTTGAATGATATCACTACGGACGCGATCAGTTGCTGTGGCCGTGAGGGCGACGGTAGGAACATCAGGATAGCGTTTTCTCAGAGATTTTAACTGGCGATATTCTGGACGAAAATCGTGTCCCCACTCAGAGACGCAGTGCGCTTCATCAATAGCAAAACTAGAAATACCGATTTTTTCTTTAACTAAATCGAGAAACGGTAGAAACCTTTCACTCAGCAGACGTTCCGGGGCGACGTATAATAATTTTACTTTACCGCTAAGGATGGCTTCTTCACGCGATCGCACCTGGTAAGCATTCAAACTGCTATTGAGAAATGTTGCATTAATATTATTATTTCGCAGTGCTTCTACTTGGTCTTGCATCAAAGCAATTAACGGCGACACCACCACCGTTAAACCTTTTTTCAACAGTGCCGGTAATTGAAAACACAGAGATTTCCCCCCACCAGTCGGCATCACAACCATTAAATCTCGATTTTGCAGCGCATCTTCGATAATTTGCCGTTGTCCGGGGCGGAATTGGTCATAACCGAAGTGATGTTTTAGCGATTGTTCGAGATGGGGATACTGAAGCATAGCGATACCTACGGTGGGCTTTGCCAACGCTTTTTTCAGGGCGTTATGCGTGGGTAATTATTGAAGATATCGGTATTTTAACTCACATCTTCGGCAACTTTGGTCAGACCTGCGTTTCTGTTGGCGATCGCTTGACTTTTAAGACAGTCGTTACAAAATTGGCGATCGTCTCAATCAATGCTATTTTTAGCACAAATTTATAACTTTGATGCATCAGTTGTACCCTCTTAATCCCATGATTAAGTTAGGTAAACCAGACTCTTATAAAGTCGAAGACTAATTACCAACTTTGCCCAGATTTGGTGTCTTTTTTCTGTTTTGTGCAACAAAGCCCTTTTCTAAGAAGTTGAGAATCTGAGTCTTTCAATTTTCAAAATGTCGTCTAAACCGGGGATCAATGTTGTCTGTTTTCTGCCGATTGCAGACAAAGCAGAGGGTTTGGAGATTGCTGATATCGTTTTGACCGCCACGGGCGAGGGGAATGATATGGTCAATAGTAAGGTTAATTTCTACAGTGGTTTTACCGCAGCTTCGGCATTGATATTTGTCACGTTGCAAGACATATTTCTTTACTTCCGGTGGAATCCGAATGCGGGGAGTTTTGCTCATAATTATTTACGGAACTCTTAATACTCTAGTTTTACTATGGGTAGAATAGTGGCGTCGATAGCCCCAAGCAGATGAGTGAGCAAATTTAATTAAATCATTAGCGATCGCACAGGCTTACATCCTAAGCTGTGACTTCAGCTATTGTTAACATTAAATAAAGTAAGCGTAACCAAAATATAGAAAATGTCTCAAGAACTAAACGAAATTAAGCAACTTGCTTACAAACTCACACCTGAAGAGCAAGTGGATCTAATTGCCTACCTAACACAAAGGTTACAAAATTGCGAAATCAAACGTAAACCAAGCCGCAATATTATGGAATTTATTGGAATAGCACCCAATCTCATGGGAGGAATGGATGCTCAGGAATATGTCAGACGCATACGGAGTGGAGAGCCTTTAGAGCTAAAGAGTGAACAAGTGCAATCAAGGAAAGAGGAGTGAATATTACACAAAGTTTACAGGGTGTAACGCGGTTGTTTCTGGATACTGCACCAGTTATCTATGCTGTTGAACGACAACCACAGTATTTGCCATTTGTTAGAGTTATTTTTGAACACATCTTCAGTGGTTTAGCAATGGGTATTGCTTCACCTGTGACTTTAGCTGAGTGCTTAGTTCGTCCCTATAGTTTAGGACAATTGAAGTTACAGCAAGAATTTATAGAGTTACTGACTAACAGTAAAAACATTGAGTTTGTATCAATTAATAACCCACCCATAGCAATACAAGCGGCTCAAATACGTGCTAGGCATAACATACAATTACCTGATGCTTTTCAGATAGCGGTAGCTTTAGCAGCAGACTGTGATGCTTTTTTAACCAATGATATCACATTCCGGCGCGTTACAGAATTGCAAGTTTTAATATTAAATGACTTTAGTGCTGCTGAATAAACAAGAATTGTTAAAATAATTTTAGGCGGTGTCTCAACTTAGTAATACACCACCTAAAATTTGCGATCGCTGCTAGGGCACAATCAGCACTGGGCAAGGGGAAAGGTTAATCACACGAGTGGTAACACTATCATCCGCTCCCTCTTCAGTCAAGCCTAGCCCCCGACAGCCCATGATGATTAAATCGGCCCCGATTTCATCAGCGACATCGCAGATGGTAAAAGCTGGTTTGCCTTGTTTTTCTAAGACTTCAGCTTTAATTCCTTGCCCAGAAAATAAAGATTGGGCATTTTCTAGCAGCTTGGCAACTATCTCTGGCGACACCATCGGATCTGCACTAGGCGCATCTGGCGGTGGTTCTTCCACCACAGACAGCAGCACCAAGCGACTGCCGTACTTTTGGACGATATTGGTAACTACGTCAGCAGCTTCCCGCGTTTCCCGGCTTTGATCAATTGGAAATAGTACTGTCTTAAACATCTCACTCACCTGGGCACCCCTGACTCCGGTAAAATCTGGATGGTTCTACTTTCAAAACAATAACAAAAAGGCAATCAGGAGAGTTCGGTGTGTCCAAAAAAAGTTTAGCAAGTTTATCTGCGGCTGATATATCTGGTAAACGTGCCTTGGTACGGGTTGATTTTAATGTGCCTGTGGATGATCGGGGTAACATTACCGACGATACTCGCATTCGCGCAGCTTTGCCAACCATCAAAGATTTGACGCAGAAGGGAGCTAAGGTGATTCTAGTAAGCCATTTTGGTCGTCCTAAGGGTGTGGATGAGAAATTACGCCTAACTCCTGTTGCCAAGCGTCTCTCGGAGTTGCTAGGGCAAGAAGTTGTGAAAACTAATGACTCCATTGGCGATGAAGTTGCAGCTAAAGTTGGCGCACTGCAAAATGGTCAAGTGCTGTTACTGGAAAATGTCCGTTTTTACAAAGAAGAAGAGAAAAACGATCCAGAATTTGCGAAAAAATTGGCAGCCAATGCTGATTTTTATGTAAATGATGCTTTTGGGACTGCACACCGCGCCCATGCTTCTACTGAAGGCGTGACTGCATTCCTGAGTCCTTGTGTAGCTGGATATTTGGTTGAGAAGGAATTGCAATATCTGCAAAATGCGATTGAAAATCCCCAACGTCCTTTGGCAGCAATTATTGGTGGTTCTAAAGTTTCTAGTAAAATTGGCGTGATTGAAACGTTGCTAGAAAAGTGCGATAAGCTAATTATCGGCGGTGGAATGATTTTCACATTCTACAAAGCCCGTGGCTTGAATGTCGGTAAGTCTTTGGTGGAAGACGACAAGCTAGAACTGGCGAAGTCTTTGGAAGCTAAGGCTAAAGAACGTGGTGTCAGCTTACTGTTACCTACAGATGTGGTAGTAGCAGATAACTTTGCCCCAGATGCCAATTCTCAAACCGTTAGTATTGAGAATATCCCAGATGGTTGGATGGGTTTGGATATTGGCCCAGACTCAGTAAAAGTTTTCCAAGACGCTCTTGCAGATACCAAAACGGTAATTTGGAACGGGCCGATGGGTGTATTTGAGTTTGATAAGTTTGCTATAGGTACGGAAGCGATCGCTCATACCCTAGCTGAAATTAGCAAAACTGGTGCAACCACCATAATTGGCGGCGGCGATTCTGTGGCGGCTGTGGAAAAAGTTGGTTTAGCAGATCAAATGAGCCATATCTCTACCGGCGGTGGCGCTAGTTTGGAGTTACTTGAAGGTAAGGTATTGCCTGGTATTGCGGCTTTAGATGATGCGTAATAAAGTTAGCTCTTAAGCTATTGTCAACATCAGTTAATTGATCGCAAATTTAGTAGGGGTACGGTAGACATCTCCGATAATGAATGTAGAGACGCGAAATTTCGCGTCTCTACAAGGGTTCTGCATAACGCATATTTAATTTCTGGAGATGTCTAGTATATTGTACCCTTGCTCTTTTTATTAATATTTCTGCAACCATGTGACCAAAATTATGGATTAGAAAATTTTAGTAAAACTCGTTATTGACGAATTATTATGGAATCCCCAATCGAAAGAATAAAACTATCTCAAACAGCCAAAGATCAACTTACCAAACTTAAGCGCAGCACCAAAATTGACCAATGGAATATTTTATGCCGTTGGGCGTTTTGTCGTTCCCTCGCAGAAGCAACCACACCCTCCCCCGTCCCAATTCCCCAAGATAGCAACGTCGAAATGACTTGGCGCGTTTTTGGCGGCGAAATGTCCGATATTCTCCTCCTCGCCCTCAAGCAACGCTGTCACAATGACGGCTATCCCACCGATAAAGAAACCCTCGCCACCCAATTTCGCTTACATTTGCATCGCGGTATTGGCTACTTAGCAGGTGATCCAAATATCAAGAAAATTGAAGATTTAATTGAACTGGCCATTAAACCTTGAAAGAATATTAGTTACTGGTGTCTTAATTACGAATTATTCTTATGCCCGAAGCACTAGAAATCGAGCGTCATAGAGCTGCGATCGCTCGCACTGATTTATCCCGCCCTGTACGATTGGCAATAGAATGGGCAATCCTAAATCAAGACACCACTTTTTTTGACTACGGTTGCGGCTACGGTGGCGATGTTCAACGAGTCGGAAACTTAGGCTACACCAGTACAGGCTGGGACCCTTATTACCATCCTGATGTACCACGCACCGCCGCCGATGTGGTCAATTTGGGTTACGTCCTCAACGTCATCGAAGACGCAGAAGAACGCCGTCAAAGCCTTCGCCAAGCTTGGGAACTCACTGGAAAAGTTTTAATTGTCGCGGCTCAAATACTGATTAACGCACCTAGCAAAACCCAACTTGCTTACAACGATGGTATTGTGACGCGCCGCAATACTTTTCAGAAATATTACGAACAAGAAGAACTTAAAACTTATATTGATGAAGTGCTAAATGTAGATGCGGTACCGATAGCGTTAGGCGTTTACTTTGTTTTTCGTGATGAAGCCCAAAAAGAAAGTTTCAAAGCCATCCGTTTCTTTTCCAGAATTTCTACGCCGCGAGTCCGCATTCCTAGCAAACGGTTTGAAGACTATCAAGAACAGCTGCAACCACTCATGGCTTTTTTTACCAAGCGCGGTAGGCTACCCGTGAAAGGTGAATTGGAAAATGAACAGGAATTACTGAGCGAATTTGGTAACTTTCGCCGCGCTTTTGGTGTAGTTTTGCAAGCTACCGACGAAGCAGAATGGGATGCGATCGCTTACCGTCGTTCCCTAGATATCCAAGTTTATCTCGCCCTGACCCATTTTGATCAACGCCCGGCATGGCAAAGGCTAGCAGCCCAAATGCGTCACGATATTAAAGCCTTTTTTAGTAGTTACGAGGAAGCTTGTCAAGTCGCAGATCAAAAGCTTTTCAGCTTGGGTAAACCTGGGGTGATTAAAACTGCTTGCGAAAAAAGCAAAATTGGTAAACATACGCGCGGTGCCCTTTACGTCCATGTTTCGGCACTAGCAGCACTTGACCCGGTGCTACGAATTTGTGAAGGTTGCGCTAGCCGTACCATTGGGCGTGTAGATGAAGCCACATTGATTAAATATCACACTGATAAGCCGCAAATATCCTATCTGTGTTATCCCGAATTTGACACTGATCCCCACCCGGCGTTAAAAGCCAGTATAGGTATTGATTTAAAAACCCTATTCATCACTCATCGAGACTACGAAACCAGGGCAAATCCGCCGATTTTGCACCGTAAAGAAACATTTGTTACCAACAACTACCCACGCTATGAAGAATTTGCTAAACTCACCCAACAAGAAGATCAATTAGGATTGCTTAACCAAAAAAGCGACATCGGAACTCGTGAAGGTTGGGAAAAATGCCTTGCTGCACACAGAGTAGAAATCAGAGGGCATCAGGTTTATCCGATTCAAGAAAGTTAAGGAACTGCGTACTAGTAATCTGTCAAGTTTAAATTGATGGGTAAGCAAGTTCGTAGTAAGGACTTTAGTCCTTATTTTCTAAACACTAAAATGCTGACTACAAACCCTCAAAGTACAAGGTGAGAAGGAATGTTTAAACGATGAGAGAAGTTCAAGCACTGCGACAAGCTGTCCAAAGTCGTAAGATGGGTGCTTTGTTATTGCTAGGTTTTGCATCTGGGTTGCCCTTGTTCTTGACTAGTAGAACGTTGCAGGTTTGGATGCAAGATGCCAAGGTTGATATCGGGAAAATTACTTTATTTGGTCTGCTCGCTTTACCCTATTCCTTGAAATTCTTATGGTCTCCTTTATTAGATAGATTTATACCACCAGTTTTGGGAGGACGGCGGGGTTGGCTAGTTATCACACAACTAGGATTAGCATTAGCGATCGCACTTCTAGCATTACAACAACCTGCCCAAAATAATCAAGTACTACAAGTATTAGCAATCAACTGTCTAATCATCACTTTTTTGAGTGCCACCCAAGACATTGCCGGTGATGCCTACCGCACGGACATTTTAAACCCAATAGAATCCAAAACAGGTGCATCAGTTTGGGTTCTTGGTTATCGCCTAGCGCTGTTTATTACCAGTTCCTTAGCTTTGATTTTAGCAGATTATATCCCTTGGAATAGTGTCTACTTACTCATGGCAGCTTTAATGGCAGGGAGTATACTTACAACTTTATGGGCACCAGCGGAACCAAAGATCCGCGACAACATCCAAAAAGCTCCGCCCCTATCTTTTAAAGATGTCATTTTTCTGCTATTTATAACTGTGTTGGTAGTTGGATTAATCGGAGGTGTATTTGTCGGCTTTATTGCCCTACCTGTATTTTATTGGCTATTAGCAACTTTGATATTAGCCTGGATAGTCACATCTTTATTATTACCGACAGAGTTATTAGGTGAGGTGAGAGAAAATAGTCCGCCCCAAAATTTACAAGAAGCAATTTTTCTGCCATTCAAGGAATTTTTTCACCGATTTGGGCTGACTCAAGCTAGCGTCATCCTAGTTTTTATCGTCCTCTATAAGCTCGGTGATTCCTTGGTGGGAATCACAGCGAATCTATTTTTGCGGGAAATCAGCTTTACCAAAACTGAGATTGGCGCAATTCAAGCCGGAATGGGCTTTCTAGCGACGACAGTCGGCGTATTAGCTGGCGGCGTGATTATGACTAGAATTAACCTCAATCGCAGTTTATGGATATTTGGAATACTGCAATTATTTAGTAACTTGGGTTATTATGCGTTAGCGGTTGCAGGCAAAGATTATTCGCTTTTGGTGTTGGCAGTGAACATCGAAAACTTCAGTGCTGGATTAGTCACAGTTGCTACAGTGGCATTTTTAATGAACCTTTGTAACCACCGCTTTACAACTACTCAGTTCGCTTTATTCTCTAGCTTAATGGCTATTAGTAGAGATGTTCTTTCCGCTCCCGCCGGAGATTGGGCTAAGGCCACAGGCTGGCCTTCATTTTTCTTGTTAACCCTAGTAGCAGCCTTACCTGGATTGCTACTTTTACCCTTAGTTGCCCCCTGGAACCCTCAGCCAGTGGCACTATCTAGACCAGGACTTGAGGACGAAGAAGAGGATATATGGGGAATCAAGTAGTAATCGCTGTCGGCACATTCATCCTCTTACTCACCGGTTTATTACTTGGCTATGTTCTCTCGCAGTTAGTTCTAGGATTTCTACCATTTAACCTCCTAACTTTTTTCGGAACACTCAGCCTAATTTTAATTTTTGGTACCCTTTATTACGTTTTATTCTGGCAATTGCGGAGAGAGCAGTCTCGACCATCAACTATAGATGAAGGGATACCAAACCAGGTAGACGAGGGTCGATCTGATGGCTATCTCAAAAACAGGATAATCGCTAAGTTATCTGATGATACTGCTGCTGCCGAGCGGCGAATTGAACAGGCAAGGGAGACTTATCCTGGGAAGACAGAGAATTGGTATTGCGAAAAAGTGCTTGAGGACTTGGAGCTTGAGGACTTGAAGCGTGAGGATCGCTAATAATACTTCAGAAGCAGAGGCTGGAGAGTCGGGAGTGTGGGACAAGAAAGGCAAGAGGGAATTTTTCCAATGCCCCATTCCTCATTCCTGTACACAGAAAATTGCTAAAATCAATCAAGAATACTTCACAAATCTTCAGTTAAATTCTCATAAAAGTTCCGAGGTTCTTGCAATCTAAATATGGCTATATTTCGTCAGTACATCGCTCCGCTGCTTGCGGTATTAGTATTTCTCTTTGCCCTAGTAGCAGTCAGCGCCCGCATCTTTTTACCCGCCGATATGGCAGCACCCGCACCAATTGAAGAGGTTGATATAAGTTTTCAACCTACTCCACTGAATCTACCAGCAGCACATAACTTAGCTAGCTAGGTTAATAACGTCAGCAGTGTCTGAGCAACTACTACCGGGATATATTATTCGCCGTGGCTCCACTTTGGATCGATCGCTGCTGTTTAAATTCATGCAGCGAACTTACCAGGATCTCTTTCCCAATGAGGATTTTTCTCACCTAGAGCAAACAGTCAATCAATACTTCTCTAGCGATACGCCCCTGTGGTGGGTAGAAGAAGAGAGGGAGCAGGGGAGCAGGGAGCAGGGAGCAGAGGGGAAAGAGGTAATTTTTAATTCTCCTCCATGCCCAATGCCCAATGCCCAATCCCCAATGCCCCATACGCAATACCCCATCGCTTGTCTTTGGGTGGGTAATGCTATAGACCAAGTGCAGGGTAATCGTCATGCTCACATCTTTATCCTCTACGTTGCGCCAGAACATCGGCGGCGAGGTATTGGTACAGCCTTGATGCAATATGTGGAAAATTGGGCTATTCAAAGAGGCGATCGCCAAATTGGACTGCAAGTGTTTCAATCAAACAAACCTGCATTAAATCTTTACGATCAATTAGGTTATCAAACCCAATCCCTATGGATGGTAAAATTCCTGAATGCAGAAAAATAAACTAGAGGATAGCGGTAACATACTTTAACGTCTGAATTATGGCAGTTCTCGTTTAGATAAAACTCAACGAGGGAAAAGGGAAAGTCTATAACAACATAACTAATACTTATAAAGCTCTAATTTATTGGTATAGGGGATTATGTGTTAATCCCAAAAAGCGATTGAAATGAAATTATGTATGACGAAGATGATCTAAGCCTACTCGATATTGAGGAGGAGCTAAAAAGCCCCTTAGATAAAATAGAGCCGTTAACAGCCGAATCAGAAGTTGCAAAGCCTGATCCAGAAGTGATGCTAGCCCTCCTGGAAAACCCTCAGCCCCGGCAACGAATGTTAGCGGCGCGTGCTTTTTGTGATATGGAATATGCACCTGCTACCCCCCATCTAATTCGCCTGTTAACTGATACCTGTCCCTTAGTTCGGGTGAGTGCAGCCTATGGTGTAGGACGGAATCCTAGTTCAGAGGCAGTGAGTCCGTTAATTGCTCAACTAAACAATGATTGGAATGGCTATGTGCGTAAAGGTGTTGTTTGGGCTTTAGGAAACTGTCGCGATCGCCGTTCTTTAGCACCCCTAGCAAACGCCTTAAGAACTGACATTTCCGCAGTGCGTTTGTGGGCTGCTAGCGCCCTAGTCCAGATGGCAGAAGTGGGTTATGAAGCAGTTATAGGGGCAATACCACCATTAATTGAAGCCTTAGTTCAAGATCCTGTGGCAGCAGTGAGGAGTAACAGTGCTTGGGCAATTGGTCAACTGTGCCGTGAACTACCTTCTAATGTAGTTTATGCCACAGCGATCGATGCCCTAATTCAAGCCTTTGCTGAAGACCAAGATTTAGGAGTACGAGAAGACGCTAAAGCCTCACTTTTAGGAGTGGGTGATCCCCGTGGCTTGCAGCTGATTGAAACATTGGAACAAGAAGGCTGGTTTTGATTAGGCATTGGGCATTGGGCAAAACAGTTCCGAGTTCCCAGTTTTGAGTGCTGAGTAAAGAAATGAGATCCCCACTCAGCACTCCTGAAGGGCATTGGTTATTCTCCCTACTCCCTACTCCCTACTCCCTCATCCCTTACTCAGTTTCAGCTACAGACTTGACCAAATTTAGCTCATAGGGACGTTCCGTATCATCTTCGCCTAAGTACTCACCATTTTGAATTTCCAAAATAATTAGCGGAATATGTCCAGGATTTTCTACCTTATGTAATGTTGCTGCGGGAACATAAGTTGATTCGTTTCGATTCAGTAATATTTCCTGTTCTCCACAAGTCACCTTCGCCACACCGGAAACTACAACCCAATGTTCATTGCGGTGATAATGGACTTGTGGTTTAATGCCGTGCCTGGGCTTGATTTCAACACGACTAATTCTATAGGTTTCTCCCTCTTCAATTACCTCCACCTCACCCCAGTAGCGTGTACCCGCATGGGGAGAAGATATATTGATATTTGACTGAGTATTATTTTCATTCTGAGTCATAACTAATTTCTCAACTAGATAAAAGGATTGGAAATTGGGGATAAGGGGCAACAGGAATTGGGAAAACTCTTCCTCAGTCCCTAACTCTTAGTCCCTGTATACTGAATCCGATAAATCCGATTATTGGCTTCTTCTGTTACTAAAAGACTACCATCTGGTAACACAAGTAAACCTACAGGTCGTCCCCAAGTGGTTGGTACAGAAGGATTTAGTAAAAATCCTGTGAGAAAGTCTTCGTAGTAGCCAAGCGATCGCCCTTTACCATCGAAGGGAACAAATACAATTTTATAACCAGTGCCGCGATCGCGATTCCAAGAACCACGAAAAGCAGCAAAAGCACCGTTACGGTATTTTTCTGGAAAGGTTTTACCATCATAAAACTGCAAACCCAATGCTGCTGAGTGCGCCTGAAACAGCACATCTGGCCTTTGGGTACGGGCTGCTAAGTCGGGGCGTTTACTTTTCCCATCCGTCGTTTGGCGCGGATCGAGGTTTTTTGGTGTCAGATAAGCATAAGGCCAGCCGTAGAATTTACCCTGTTGAACACGTGTCAGGTAGTCTGGCACCAATTCATCACCGATTCCATCCCGTTCGTTGACAGTGGCATAAAGTTCCTTAGTTACAGGATGAAAATCTAAACCAACAGGGTTACGCAAGCCAAAAGCAAAAGTTTGCTGCTTAGAACCATCTAAATTCATCACCTGTACCGAAGCCCGTGGTAGAGGTTCTTCATCCACATTAGATTGTGAACCAACGGAAACATATAACTTATTGCGATCGGGTGATACCACCACATTACGCGTCCAGTGCTGGTTATAGCCACCACCGGGAAGGTCAGCAATTTTTTCACCTATGCCAGTCAGTCGCTGTTGATCTTTAGTATAGGGAAACCGTAAAACCGCATCAGTATTACCCAAGAAAAAAGAATTACCTGCAAACGCCATCCCAAAAGGAATATTGAGTCCGTTGTCCCCACTTGCAAAGGTTTCTCGAACATCGCCCACGCCGTCACCATTGCTGTCACGCAACAGACGAATGCGGTTTTGCCTAGTTTCAGTCACCAGTACATCGCCACTGGGGGTTAAAGCTAGCCAGCGTGGGGCATCTAAACCTTCGGCAAAGACATTAACTGTAAAGCCTGATGGTACGCGCAAGACCGGGTTTTGCGGAATGGATACAACTTCAGGTCGTTTAGAGGCACTTTTTGTTGCGAAGGGTGCTGGTAAATTCTTCAGATTGATTCGGATGGGTGTGGGTGAAAATGCTTCAGTCCTGACAATATTTTTTGCCTCTGTAGGATTCTTTGCCAGTTGGACAGAAGGTAGAGATGCTTGTGGAGTGGAATTGTCCGAGAAGGCGCGAGTCTGGTTACAGGCTGCTAAGTTAAGTAAAAAAACTGCCAGCAAGAAACGCCCATATACTTTCATAGCAGTAGACACTATACACAATTCTATTAATCGTAGACTTGGGACTTGATAATTGTCGCCAGCCTAAAGTTCAATTTTTATTTAGTCAACCTACTAACGCAAGTTGCGGCTGCTCAAATACAAAAGTTCTATATGGGTCGCCCGGGATTCGAACCCGGAACTAATCGGTTAAAAGCCGAGTACTCTACCGTTGAGTTAGCGACCCTTTCGTTGCTTTTTGCAACTTTGCCATCATAGCACAGACATCTGTGGATTTGTAAAGCATTTTAGAAAAAATCCGCCCTTAACCTGACAGATGCTGAGTAACTAGCTCCTGGTTCTAACACAGTCAGATTTTCACCAGTGTTGAGGGAGTTGCGGGTGGCGCTCCAAGGCTCTAGGCAGTAGAATTCTTTGCCCTTGACCGTCCAAAATACCAACCAAGTGGAAAAATCATCATAGTCTAAGTGAAGCTCTAACTTGCGGCTGTTATCGATTACACTAGCAGACCGACTAGTTAGCTGTCCAAAGACAAAATCAATTTCATCTTGGTTAAAATCAAAATTGCCGTCAAAGGATTGAGTTTTCTTAGTTTTATTGTCCTGATATTGCCCAGACGGAATGTTAACCTTCAACTGACTTTTATCACCACACAAAAAATAGGGATGGAAACCAGCCGAAAATGGCATTGGTGTCGATGACAAGTTTTTGTATTCCTGACGAACTTCTAAGGTATTACCTTGGAGTTCATAAGTGAAAGCCAGTTGAAAATCAAAAGGATAAACTGCCTTTGTTTGCTCGTTGCTATTTAGGACAACAGTCAGACTAGCTTTATCTTCAGTTTTTGACTCAGTTGCTTCCCAAGGCAATTCACGGGCAAAGCCGTGTTGTTTGAGAGTATACTGTTGCCCATTGTAGGTGTAAACATTATCGGGTAAGTTACCGCAAATGGGAAACAAAATCGGATTCCCACCTCTAACGCTCAAATCAGGATGAGTAAAGCGTTCAGTGTCTAAATAGAAAATTTCCTGCCCTTGGATGCGCCAACGGGTAATGATCCCACCACGTTCTGGTACAACTTCCAGTTGGGAACCAGCGGTTTCATCTGAAAGAATGTAGGTTTTGTATTGTTGCTGTTGAACTGCAATGGTAAACACAAATTTAATCCTGAGTTGAGGGATAGTTGGGAGTTGGGAGTTAGGAGTTAGGAGTTAGGAGTTAGGAGTTAGGAGTTAGGAGTTGTGAGTTAGGAGTTAAAAATTCATAACTTTTAATTCCTAACTCCTAACTCTGTTACTCGTCTTCTGCAAACACGAAACGATATAACTCGCTGGGGTCTGGTTCGGGGCTGCTTTCGGCGAACTTAACTGCTTCGTCAATCACATCTTGAATTTTACGATCAATTGCTTTAAGTTCTTCCTGCTCCACCAGATTTTGCTCTAGTAAATAAGCTGCCAACTTCTTAATTGGGTCACGGGCAAACCAAAATTCTTTCTCAGCTTTGCTTCGCATTTCATCTGGGTCTGCCAAGGAGTGACCCCGGAAGCGGTAGGTAAGTGCCTCAATTAATGTTGGCCCTTCACCAGCACGGGCACGAGCTACAGCTTCTTGAGCTACGGCTCGCACCGCCAGGACATCCATGCCATCTACTTCCACACCCACCATGTTAAACACACTGGCTTTTTTATAAATCTCTGGCTGGGAAGTCGCTCGCTCGTGCGACATACCAATAGCCCACTTATTATTTTCGACTACAAAAAGAAGTGGCAGTTTCCATAGGGCTGCCATATTTAGCGTCTCGAAAAACTGACCGTTGTTAGCTGCACCGTCGCCAAAAAAGCAAGCTGTCACTTGGTCAGCATTTTGATCTCCCAGCACTTCGCGGCGGTATTTGCTTTGGAAAGCTGCACCAGCTGCCACAGGAATTCCCTCAGCCACAAAAGCATAGCCACCTAGCAAGCGATGTTTGGCAGAAAACATATGCATAGAACCACCTCGCCCTTTGCTGCAACCTGTAGCTTTGCCAAATAACTCTGCCATTACCTCTTTTGCTGGTACTCCCGCACTCAGAGCATGAACGTGGTCGCGGTAGGTACTACAAACGAAATCTTCACCCGGTCGCATCGACTGTACAACGCCACTACAAACGGCTTCTTGACCGTTGTACAAATGGACAAAACCAAACATTTTGCCCCTGTAGTACATTTCAGCGCACTTGTCTTCAAACAAGCGCCCTAACACCATGTCTTCATATAACCGTAACCCTTCTGCCTTAGTAATGTGCGTAGTAGCAGCATTAAATGTGGGTAAAGTCCGCTCTTGAACCATTATTTTTGAGTATCCCTGTTGTAAAACTTAAAGTTATGGTCTTAAATAAATTGGTCAAATTGGCGAAAGCCGCCGCTTCGACTTCTCGCTGAGTGGGAAGATTTATAAGTACTACTTCTTACTTAGGACTCCTGAATATTCCCCTTTCATAAGATTAGCAATCAAGATAGACTGCTTTCTGCATATCCATTAACAATTTAAAAAAAAAGGACACGAAAGTTTCTATACTTAATAATGGGTAATTGTAATTAAGGGTTTATTATGATATTATTTTGTTCTCCTGTTATCAGGGTTAACCCCCAATAGCGGCATATTAATGACCGCATTAAGTAAATTCCAGAAAAAATCAATTATATAGGTTCCTGCGATCGCAAAATTTATACCGTTACTAAAAGCGGTAGTTGTGTTTTAGGGCATCAAGGGCTAATACTAGTCGTGTTAAACCAAAAATACTAAGAATTAAGACAAAAGACTGAGCTTTTCTAGGCAAAAGCAAAAAATTAGTACTAGAATGTGACTCAAAATTTAGGGAAGTTACAAAACAAGTTGTTGCAATATACACTTGTAAAGTAGATTCTACACGGCATTATTATGGCACGGTTTTACAGGACTGGAACGCTCTAGGTGAATTATGTTGATCACGGTGCAGGGGAAGTAGGCTGTGCGAATTCCGCTAGATTACTACCGAATTTTAGGACTACCGTTAGCGGCAAGTGATGAACAGTTGCGGCAAGCATATAGCGATCGCATTGTGCAATTGCCAAGACGTGAGTATTCTCAAGCAGCAATTTCTTCTCGTAAACAACTCATAGAAGAAGCTTACGTGGTTTTATCAAATCCAAAAGAACGCAGTTCCTACGATCAGCTTTATCTTGCTCATGCATATAACCCTGATAACCTTGCTGCTGCAGCAGTAGCACTGGAAAATCGTCCAGAAAGCCCCAAGAGAGGTATTGATGCCCAGAGTCTGGGCATCGAAATTACCCAAGACGAGTTAATCGGTGCTTTATTAATTTTGCAAGAGCTAGGAGAATACGAACTTGTACTAAAACTAGGTCGTCCGTACCTAGTGAATAAAAAGGGTATCCCAAGTACTAGAAAGGGTAATAATCTAGCAGACGAAGAAATACACGAAAGCGCTGAACGTCCAGATGTGGTTCTGACTGTTGCCCTTGCCTGTCTAGAACTAGGGCGCGAACAGTGGCAGCAAGGTCACTACGAAAATGCCGCCATATCCCTAGAAACTGGTCAAGAACTGCTATCACGCGAAGGGTTATTCTCCAGTGTCCAGGCGGAAATTCAGGCGGATCTTTACAGATTACGACCATATCGAATTTTAGAGTTGCTGACACTATCTCAAGAGAAGACTGCCGAACGACGCCGAGGCTTGGAATTATTACAAAACCTCTTAGAAGACCGTGGTGGCATTGATGGCACAAGCAATGATGAATCTGGTTTAAACATAGATGACTTTCTGCGATTTATCCAGCAGTTACGCAACCACTTAACAGTTGCAGAACAGCACAAGTTATTTGAAGCAGAAAGCAAACGTCCTTCTGCTGTTGCCATTTACTTAGCTGTCTATGCCTTGATAGCACGGGGATTTGCTCAACGGCAACCGGCTTTAATTCGTCAAGCCAGGCAAATGCTCATACGTCTGGGTAAGCGCCAAGATGTACATTTAGAACAGTCGCTATGTGCGTTACTCTTGGGACAAACCCAAGAAGCAACTCGGGTTTTAGAACTTAGTCAGGAATACGAAGCTTTAGCTTTTATTCGGGAAAAATCTCAAGACTCTCCAGATTTATTGCCGGGGCTGTGTCTGTATGCAGAACAGTGGTTGCAATACGAAGTATTTCCACATTTTCGAGATTTGGCAAATCAGCAAGCTTCCTTAAAAGACTACTTTGCCAATCAACAGGTGCAAGCTTATTTAGAAGAACTACCAACGGATGCAGAAACAATTAATGAATGGGCTGTAATTAACCCCCAGTCTTTTCCTCAGCAACAGCCAAATAATCCCCGTTTTTACAACAATTCAACTGGGACTTCAGGGCAATTTAATCACGGCAGAACACCTGACCCAGATTTGCCAGAAAGACCAGAGTATTCAAACTTCTCGCAACCCAGATGGAATTCATCTAAAAATATAAATTCAGAAGAACCTTCTATACAGGTTCCTACTGCCGAACGTCTGACCAGAGGAACTAATCAGCATTTGAATGGTTCAGCTAAAACTGCTGCATCGAGTCATAACCAAAAGCGTAGGAGGAAAAAACCTACTCAATCTGCTAGCCGAGAACGTGTACCAGATAATCGTCCTCGTTCTCGTCAGCCTCGGCGACGGCGAACTTTTGCTAACACTGTAGAAGGGAAGACACGGCTGGTATGGAAAGTGTTTATTTCTTTAGTGAGTATATTAGTTTTCTGGGTGTTAGTTACAACGACTTTTGGATGGTTAAAAAATCTGTTTTTTCCTACACCATCTGAGCGTAATTTACAGTTATTCATACGGATAAATCAACCACCAATATTTATTCCCGACCGAAATAGTAAACCACAATCACCAGAAGGTGTTTTGACAGATGCAACGGCAGAGGAAGTTATTCAGACTTGGCTATCGACTAAAGCCGCAGCTTTAGGTGCGAATCATGATATTGATAGTTTAGGGCAGATTTTAACTGGTTCAGCCCTGTCTCAATGGCGGCTAATTGCTCAACAAGATAGGTTAGACAACCGCTACCGAAAGTACAACCATAGTCTGAAGGTAGAATCTGTAGATAAGGTTGATTTATTCGCAGACCGCGCTGTAGTGGAAGCTACGGTAAAGGAAGCGACGCAGTTCTATGAAAATGGTCAGTTTAAAGAGTCTTCTGACGATAATTTACGAGTCCGATATGATTTGATTCGATATAAAGGTAAATGGCGTATCCAGAGTATGTCGGTTGTCGATCAGATAGTACCAATTATTTAAGAGCCTGCATAGAATATCCTTACTAAATCAGCATTTCCGGGATCTTGTTGGTATAAGGATAGTTTTTTAGCATAAAAGAAATCAAAGTCATACTTACAGTTTTAAGAATGTTGCCGATGTCATTGTTTGCAAAATTTGGTAACTGAGCGATCGCCTTTTTGAAGCCGCGAGCTATATTTATTCATAAGACAGCATCGTTGATCGCAGTATCTAATTCATGGTGTATTCTAAATTATTAATTAGTTTAATTTTGGTTGTGATTGGATGCCATATAGGCGATCGCTTTTCCAGACAACTTTAATAATCTTTTAGATGTGCAATCTTTATCACTGTTAGTAGTAAGGGTTGCTCCTGAATCTGGTAAATAATCCGGTATTCACCCAAACGAACTTTATACAGCCGTTCAGTGTCTTTCAATGGGTGAGCGTTTTCTGGACGTGGATTTAATGCTAGTTCCTCCAACTTTTGTGCTAGTCGTTGCTGCATCTCTGAGTCAAATTCTGCAATTCTCTGCACAGCTGAAGGTGCTAATGCTACTTGGTAGCTCATATCCCTAGTTCCCTTTTAATCTCTTCAAAGGGTATTGTCCCCAATCCTGCAATTTCTTCTAGTGCTGTATAAGCATCTCTTACATCAGCCTCATCTAACCTTGCTTCAATTAGCTCACGCATCTGCTCTATTGAGGTAATTTCAATCCCTGGTTCTTCTCTAAGTTTGTCCGTTAATGCATGAAAAGCTTCTTGATCGTCTCGATGTTCTAACACATAAGCTCTTAACTCTTGTTTAGTCATCGCTTGAAAATTTGCCTTAGTCATAAATATCTTACCCTCCCATTTGGCAATATTTCTACTTCAAAGCTTTGCCCAGCCAAAATGTAAATGCGTATAGTTCGTTCATCTAATCTCACCAAGTAAATTGGTAGGTACATCTGAGTTAAATCCTGACACACTTTGAATAATTCAATTGCTTGTTCATTAGTTGGTTTCATTCAGCATAATTAGCAAATCAAATACCAGTAAAAAATCTCCAATTTGCAGGGTGTGTTATTAACGCACCGTCTATTAAAGTAGTTTAACAAAATTTCTGGACTAACAAGACCCTACTTAATTTTCGAGTATTTTAATCCGTCAGATTTTAATGCAATAGGACATATCAAGATGGTGCGTTGTCGCGTTGTCGCGTAGTGCAACGCACCCTACTTGAGCTTAATCTGTCATAAGGGTAAAGCACTTTGCTAAACCCAAAAAGCATCGTCTATTTAGCTGAAAATAGCTCTAATATTTTTCGAGAGTCAATACTGCGTAGGTTTTGCCCAAAAAATAAAAATGTGTAGCGACTGTCTTAAAAGTCAAGCGATCGCTTCTATCTTAGCAATACCTACAGAGGATCTGGCTTATCGCCCTGCTAACCAAGACTGCAAATCAGCCACACTGGTAAAATCTAACAGTGCTTCACTCAAGTCTTCCAGAACAGTTAAAGATAAACCAGTGATGGCGGAACCTATTTCTGGAGTCAGTTCACCAAATCGTTTTGTTAACAGTCGGTTAACTAGATTAACTGTTGCTTCCTCGCGCCCTTCCTCGCGCCCTTCTTCGCGCCCTTCCTCGCGCCCTTCTTCCTTAATTTCCCGATAAACTCGCGTTTCCTGGAGTGTGATTCCCAGCATCGACTCTACCTCTCTTCTACTTAACTGTTCAAACTTGTACACCATGATCGTTATGATCATCTCTATT
>JBBSCU010000035.1:0-29112 GCA_038249935.1 Chroococcales cyanobacterium | reverse complement strand
GCTCAATTTCATCTAGCTGCATCTTGGAGTTGACTTTTGCTTGCTGTTCAGCTTGACTAAACAAACTTCCCACGACTTTGAGAAAGTGAGTCATATTTTGCTCTAATGTTTGAGCGCTAACCTTAACCGCATCTCCTACCCCTTTGCTACCAGTGTTTTCTCTGATAGTTTCGTCTCCCCAACTGCGTGTATTAGTACTCCCGCCTCTAGCACCGTCAGGAATGGATATTTGCGGCGTTTCATCCGTCACAATCCAAATGCGATCGTCTTGGGGTATTTCTGACATATTACTTTAAATATTTAGATTAAATTTTCCCATAAATTTTGATTAAAATTACAAATTACAAATTACAAAGACGCGATAAATCGCGTCTCTACAAAGGATTGATTCTTGTAAAGACGGCGATTTATCGCGTCTCTTGCTTTAACCAACACCTCTCCCCCTCGGCGCTTCTCTTTGCGCCCTACCCTGCGGGAAGGCGGAAGCGCCTATGCGTTAAAAACATAACCCCTCTCCGCCACCGGAAAGGGGTTAATCAGTATCGAAACTATATTGTACAGACGCGATTCATCGCGTCTCTATTCAGCAATCTCTAATAAGCGTCCTGCAACTCGTAAAAATCAGGCGAAATATAATCCTTCCGCAAAGGCCAACCCACCCAATCTTCCGGCATCAAAATCCGCTTGAGATTTGGGTGTCCTTCATAGACAATGCCCAACATATCGTAAGACTCGCGCTCTTGCCAATCTGCCGTTTTCCAAATCCAGTACACAGAAGGCACTACAGGATTTTCCCGTGGTAAGAATACCTTAACCCGTACTTCTTCAGGGCGATCGCTATTATCACCCACTTTAATCAAGTGATACACACTCACCAATTCCTGTCCTGGCCCAAGGTCAACACCAGCTTGAAACTGGAGATAATTAAACCCGTAAGCATACAGGGCTGTAGCAGTGGGGAGCAAAAAACCTGGCTCCACCTTAATTATTTCTACACCATTCTTGTCTGGTGCTAAAAACTCATGATCAAAGCCATTTTCCCTCAACCACTGGGAAACTTTACCAGCTTGTACCAATGACTCTTTGGCTGCTGGTAATGGTTTAGATTCTTCTTCAGCCACGGCTTTGTTCCTCCTTTTGTACCTTTGCTGTCAGCATCGCAGGTGGTATTGGCATACCAATCGCTTCTGTCAATTCCTTCGGTGGTACAGAGCGAGTTTCTGACTGCAAATACTTACCAGTTAAGATTTCTTCTACTGGCTTAAAATTATGAGTCGTGCTGTAGTAGCGGTGGGTTTGCTTAATTCTATCCCGCTCTCGCATTGATTCATTAGAGATTTTCTTCCGCAGCTTAATAATTGCGTCGATAATTGCTTCTGGACGCGGCGGACAACCAGGCACATACACATCCACAGGAATCAGTTTATCGACTCCGCGCACTGCCGTAGGGGAATCAACGCTAAACATCCCGCCTGTAATTGTGCAAGCACCCATCGCAATTACATACTTCGGCTCCGGCATTTGTTCATAAAGACGCACCAGTTGGGGAGCCATCTTCATGGTAATCGTCCCTGCCGTAATGATTAAATCGGCTTGGCGGGGGCTAGAACGGGGAATTAGCCCAAAACGGTCAAAGTCAAATCGGGAGCCAATTAAAGCTGCAAACTCAATAAAGCAGCAAGCAGTACCAAACAGCAATGGCCACAAACTAGAAAGCCGCGCCCAGTCGTAGAGGTCATCAACCGTCGTCAAAATGACGTTTTCTGAAAGGTCTTGAGTGATTGTAGAACGCTCAATGGGGTTGATGATTCGCTCTTTATCCTGAGTTGTTAAGTTAGAATTCAAGACCATTCCAAAGCTCCTTTACGCCATGCGTAAACTAACGCGACCACAAGAATTGCAATAAAGACTAGCGCTTCAATAAATGCCAATAGCCCCAAACGGTGGAAAGCTACCGCCCAAGGATATAAGAAGACAGTCTCTACATCAAAGACGACAAAGACCAGAGCAAACATATAGTAGCGGATGTTGAACTGAATCCAGGCTCCCCCGATGGGTTCCATGCCAGATTCGTAGGTGGTGTGCTTTTCTGGGCTGTAACCACTGGGTCGTAAGAGCTTGGACGCTGAGAGCGCTAAGGCAGGTACTAGGCTACAGACTATGAAGAAGCCTAGAAGGTACTCGTAACCGCTAAGAACAAACACAATGAGTATCTACCGCTTATGGAGTATTTTAAGTAGGGGTCGGGAGTGGCGAGTGCTGAGTGCTGAGGAGCCAGTGCGTTGGGCGGCTTTGCCGACTTGAAGCAACTGGCGTTGCTGAGTAGGGAATCTCACTTCTTTACTTAGAACTCTTAACTCGGAACTCGGAACTGTTTTACCCAATCCCTTAATTACGTTATCGGGTAGGTCAGAGGCATTGCTGCCTCTTTCCCCCCTCAGAACCGTGCTTACAAGTTTCCAAGTACACGGCTCAAGCAAGTCTTAAAGCCCCTAGATAGGTGACTCAATTACTTCAGCAAGACTCACTTTTGCTTGAGTGAATTTGCTGGTGGCAATAGTAATGCACTAACTGTAAATTGGCATAAGAGTTATTGCCATTTAGGTGACGGGGAATAGTGTGATGACGGTGCAGTGTTTCTCCATTGAATAGAGATTCATGGCACACAAGACATAGATAGTTTTGTTTTTTTGCTATCTTTTGGTAGCTGGGTATCAAGGTTTTGGATTTTTCCTTTTCCTTGTTATTCCAGTATTGTCTTAGGTCAGGATCATCGGGTGAGGATGTTCCCTTGACTAAAACGTGTCTTTCTATATTGAACCAGCTAAATTTTAGCAGAGCGTTTCCGGTTTCTTTGTTGCCAAATACCCCATTGTCGTTTCTGTCGAGGTTTAGCCTACCCCAATATTTTTTCCTCCGCCATCCTACAGATTTCATGGGGTGCATTCTTTTGGCGTACCTTTTTTCTCTCAGAAACATCCATCCATCAAGTTTCTGGAATGCTTCTGAAGATACCCCTATACGAAGATAGTTCGCTATACCCCTAATGATGGGATTTAACTTACCTATGATAACGTCCACGTTCTGGCTTTGATTATTAAGCCATACAAGTTTTAGTTTATTTCGTATATTCTGCATGGTGTCAATGCTTGGTTTTATCAGTAACTTTAGTCCAGTTTTTGTGTTTGATACTGGATACTGTCTGATGTTGAATCCAAGAAAATCAAAACCGTCTTTAAGGTGGACGATTCTTGTCTTTTCTTGTGAGAGGGTAAGCCCCCTTTCTTTCATCCAGTTATTAAGGATAGTTACTGAGTTTTCAGCATCTTCTTTTGTCTCACAGAAGACTATAAAATCATCGGCATAACGTACAACGGCGCGTTTACTAATTAAGTATCCTTTGCAGTCGTGTTTTACGCCTAATGCTTTTTCTAGACCATGCAGGGCTATATTGGCTAATAGTGGGCTAATAATTCCGCCTTGCGGTGTACCCGTTTCGGTGTCGTAAAAAGCCCCCTTGTCTACGAAGCCAGCTTTTAACCATCGGAAAATAAGCTTCCTGGACGGGAAGTTTCCTATGGCTTTCATAACTGGTTCGTGGGCGATGTTATCAAAACACCCTTTTATATCGGCATCAACGACCCACTTTTTATTCTTATTTGGACGGGCAATGAGAAAAATTTTGCCAATCGCATCGTGGGTGCTTCTGCCAGGGCGAAATCCGTAGCTGCTGCCTTCAAATCTGGCTTCCCAGTATGGTTCCAGTGCGTTTTTAACAATCGCCTGTAGGCAACGGTCAATTATGCTAGGTATTCCTAAGGGGCGTTTTTTGCCATTAGCCTTGGGGATGTACACCCTCCGGGTAGGATATGGTTTCCAAGGTATGAACTTAGTTAGAATGTCTACTAATAGTCCCCTGGCTACTGGTGTTTTGACTACCAGTTTATCTACTCCTGGAGTGTTCTTGCCTTTGTTGATTTGCGTGACTTTCCTTACTGAGATAAGGATGTTTGAATAGCTACGCAAGAGCAATCTTTGCAAATTGCGAACCAACTTGAGGTTCCCCATTTTTGTAGCCTTGAATATTCTTTGCCTCAATCGCCTAACAACTTTGTTGGCTTTACGCCATTTGACGCTATTCCATTCAGTTGTTCTCTGAGTTACGTTCGCATTCCTCACGGATTGCATCCAACTTTTCCTTTTGAGTTCGGTTTTCCTGCATTGAGTTTCAAGAGACTCACCTGCCATACGTCTGCACCCTTTCAGGTTAGGTATAACCCTATCTGTCCGGTTATTTATTCCCGTTGCCTTTCGGCTGACAGCATTTGCTTCTTATGGCATCTTTTCCCACTGGGGGTTTAGGTCAGATTGCTCCTTCCTTACTAGCTGCATAGAAATTGTCAGTTAGACCCCATTGAGGTTACTTCGTTCCGCACGTATGAGATGCGATTGGGGAGGGTACTCTCATATACTCCGGGGAAGTTGGTGTCCTTTGCATTGAAAAATGCAGGTTCAATGCCTTAGTGAGGGCGAAAGTGACCCTCACTCTATTCCCAACACTGCCGTATTTAGCCACTTCCGGGCAGCCTTAGTTCTAACGAAGCCTCAGCGAGAGTTCATTTACATTTACCCTTCCAATCTTCCTCTTGCCCCCTTTCCGGTTTGTGGCTACCAGAGCGGTTGGGCTTTTCTCCATAGCTGTGAAACGAAATAATTACTTATTTCGCCCCTTGGAGATGAGGACAAGCATTGGACACTTGCTTGCAGAACTCCCTTGGAATAATCCATTAGGTCGTCCTGACTCATTACGAGCGACATCGACTCGCACACTTTCTTTTACATTATATCTGTTTGATTTTTCTGAAATCTAAGAAACAGACGCACTTCAGGTATTTGATTCGTTTCTGCTAGTGATAGAAAAGTCTAACGTTATGTCATAATTTTTAACGTATATTTAAGATTTATTCTCTGCGAGACTTTAGCCATGAGCGAACCAGCTGTTGAGACTCCGGTGTTAGATCGCTACGAGTGTCGCGCCTGCGGTTATGTTTACGAACCCGAAAAGGGAGACGACAAGCATGAGATTTCTTCAGGGACACCCTTTGCAGAACTGTCCACAAATTGGCGCTGTCCAGTTTGTAGTGCTAAGAAGACTGCTTTTGCCAACATTGGCCCTGCGGGTACTGCATCCGGCTTTAAAGAAAATCTCGGTTATGGTTTTGGTGTCAATAATCTCACACCAACCCAAAAGAGTATCCTAATTTTTGGTGCTTTGGGTCTTGGCTTCTTGTTTTTTATCAGTCTCTACGGCTTGCAATAACAGCCGTTAAGCAATTCAAAATTCAAAATTCAAAACCCAGGATTGTCCAGCATCCTGACTGCCTACTCCTACAGAAATTTAGAAACAACTAAGAAATACTGATGAATTCAATTGTAAAAAGTTGGCAACGAATATTTGCCTTGTTGATAGTAGTCGTCATGTGCATAAGTTGTAGCAAAATCCCGTCTGTTAGCTACAACCCGTGGAAAATCATTTCTGTACCAACAGACTCGAATTTACTAGATATTGCTTTTACTAATAACCCTCAGCATGGCTACTTAGTCGGTAGCAATGCCACCCTATTGGAAACCAATGACGGTGGTAATACTTGGAAATTAATAACGCTGCAACTGGAGGAGCAAAAGTATCGCTTTGACTCAGTAAGCTTTGTCAATCAAGAAGGCTGGATTGCCGGGGAACCTGGATTGTTACTGCACACGACCGATGAAGGTAGTTCTTGGTCACGTATTCCCCTTAACGAAAAGCTACCTGGTAATCCGATCGCAATTAAAGCACTGGCAAATAACACAGCTGAGATGGCTACTGATGTCGGAGCCATATATAAAACCACAGATGGCGGCAAAAATTGGAAAGCGCAGGTGGAATCAGCAGTAGGTGTGGTACGTAACATAGAACGTTCTGCTGATGGTAAATATGTTGCGGTTTCTGCTAAAGGTAGTTTTTACTCGACTTGGGAACCAGGGCAAGATGCTTGGGTAGCCCATAACCGCAATAGTTCTCGGCGGGTAGAAAACATGGGCTTTGCTGACAATGGGCAATTGTGGTTACTAGCCAGGGGAGGTCAAATTCAGTTTAGTGACCTAACAAAACCTGAAGAGTGGCAAAAAGCACAATATCCAGAGTTATCCACCAGTTGGGGTTTACTGGATTTGGCATACCGCACACCCAATGAAATTTGGATCGGTGGCGGTAGCGGTAATTTGCTACGGAGTGGCGACGGTGGCAAAACGTGGGAAAAAGACCGTCTAGTGGAAGAAGTGGCTGCTAATTTGTACAAAATTATTTTCTTAGAGCCAGATCGGGGATTTATAGTTGGCGATCGCGGCGCTTTGCTAAAATACATCCCAAACCCGGAAGCAACTTCCCCAGCAGAAGCAGCTTAGTGAGTGAAGAAGGGTACAGGTTACAGGGTACAGATTATTGCCATATCATCTGTCACCTGTCACCTCCCTCCTAATCCCCATACTTTATTTCTGAGAATAACGTTGCAACTTGTAACTGTTTCTAAACTTTGTAGGATAATAGACTCAATAACACTCTGTGTAAAGGTAGAGATTTAAATGTCAGGTACCACTGGAGAGCGTCCGTTTTCGGACATAATTACCAGCATTCGTTACTGGGTGATTCACAGCATCACCATCCCAGCATTGTTTATTGCGGGTTGGCTATTTGTGCAAACTGGGCTAGCTTATGATGCTTTTGGCACACCGCGTCCCAATGAGTATTTCACACCGACACGCCAAGAAGTGCCAATTGTGAAGAACCGTTTTGAAGCTAAAAAACAAGTTGAAGAATTTATCGGAAAGTAGTTTGAAATTATGACTAGCGGCAATAACATCAATCAACCAGTTACCTATCCAATTTTTACCGTTAGATGGCTGGCAGTTCACACTTTAGGTGTACCAACTGTATTCTTTTTAGGCGCGATCGCGGCAATGCAATTTACTCATCGTTAGGAGCAATTATGGTAGAAAGATCGCCCAACCCCAATAATCAGCCGGTTGAACTAAACCGGACTTCGCTATACCTGGGACTATTACTAGTTTTCGTTCTGGGGATTCTGTTTTCCAGTTACTTCTTTAACTAACAGCAACTACGGTTGTTAATTTTTGTTTATTGAACGTGTGTTGATTTGTTGTTAAGGGAGGAAAAAAGCTATGTCTGGAAGTGGAAGAATTCCCCTGTGGGTCGTCGCTACGATCGTGGGATTAGGTGTAATTACAGTCCTGGGCATTTTCTTTTATGGTGCCTACGCCGGAATCGGTTCTTCGATTTAACAGTAGCTTGAATCGAATACTATAAGTCTGAATTTTCTCACACCTGTTGAGAAATGAATATAAAAAAACCGCCTGTCTCAATGAGATAGGCGGTTTTAATTTTGGTCAATAATCTAGAAACGTATCCGACGGAATTGATACTTGACTAGAAAAACGCAGTGGCTCCTAATGACTAGATCACTTAATATCGCTGATATTGTCGCTTTCAATGTATAAAAATAGAAACGCGAAGGTCACAGCTGGTACAACCAAACCAACAATGGGAACGAGGATAGAAGGCAAAAAGGAAGCTGCCATAGTAAAAATTCCTGTTAAATAACACTACAATTCAAAATGAGCTTACTGCAAATCCTGCTTGATTTTTGAAATTCTTTCATATTTTTAACACAGACAAAATTGGGAGTGGGGAGTGGGGAGTGGAAAAACTTTTTCCTTGTCCTCCTAGTCCTGCTCATCTCTAAGTGACTATTTTTACTCGCTACTCGCTATCACATACCCAGTAGTTCATCTAGCTGCAAGTTTGGCAAGTCTGGAGGAATCACAGTCCGCACTATTGTTACTTTGTGACTCTCCTGTTGGGTTGTCTGATCAAGTGCGATCGCTTCCAAGCGAATTTCCAAACAGCCAAAGGGAATGTTTAATTGCGTCATCACTTCCAATCCTCCCAAGGCGTTAGGTAGCAAATTTGTTAGTAAATGGGGGCCGTCTAGTAACCAGCGAGTTTGATAATCTTCAACCCATAACTTGACAACAACTTGCGGAGGTACTTTAGGTAGTACTACACGTATGATGATAGACTTGCCAGCGATTAGTTCGCCGTCTGGCACATACAGTTCTGGAATTGGCAAAGGCTCAATGGCTGCCGCGATTATAGGTAGGGAAGGAGATGAATCTGACTTTTCTTCTTCAACAGAGTAACTCCTCGTTGCATCGATTTCCAGTTCACTATATGTATCATCGACAACGATTTCTTGCGCTAACCAAGCTGACGCGATATTTATTTTTATCGGAGGAGGGGGAGGTGGTGAGAGTGTTACTTCTGATACTTTTTCTATTTCCGTATCTTCTCCGATCTCCAAATCCGCTTCCTGTGCTGTGTCTGCGTCTTGCCATATTTCCGTGTCGTCATCTAGGCTTAACGACAAGTTGACATCAACATTGGGAGTTTCTGCACTAAGAGAAAGCGGCATCTGCGGCTCTGGAACATAGTTGTCGTAGTCTTCAGGTTGCAGATCATTGATGGATTCAGGCAAAGAATATCCTTGGCTCTGCATCCACTTCTTGAGCAAAGGAGATGAGTAAAGGTTACTCATTTTCATAGATTGTGCATTTGGCCGATGTTCTACTTCAGCAACAGATTCTTCTGGGAATTGTGCATTTGGCCAAGGTGCTACTTCAACAACAGATTCTTCCTGAGATTGTGCATCACCTATTACTAATTCAGGTATATTTTCCTGTTCAGCTACAATTGTTTCCAACTGCGAGAAGTCTTCAGGCGCTTGAGCTTTCAATTCATTTGAAACACTGCTTTCTTCTTCTTCTTCTTCTTCTTCTTCTTCTGTGTCATCTGGCACAGCTTGTAACCGTCTCAAATACGGAAAAGTAGCGTCGAGTATTGGTATTCGACGTTGCCTGATCACCAACTGCTCCAAGTTGATGGCAGCTATAGTAGTATCCTTTTCTACAAGTTCCTCTTGTGTAGGGGGTTCCGCAACAACATCTGTAAGAGTGTTGGCATCGGTTTGAACGGGAGGCAGTTTTGGTAATTGAGGCAAAGTGGTTGAATTCTTAGGCTTAGATGTCCGCAGGGTAGTTTGTTGCAGAACTTGTAGGTTAATTTGCGGTGGTAGCGATATGTTTGGGGATGGATTGAGTATCTGAGACTCGTCTATTTTGGGAATTTTGACCAGATTGAATAGTTTCAAATCGAGTCTAACAGCTGCCTCTGGCTCTATGAAATCAAGAGACGAGTCTGATAGTGCCGTAGGGTTATTCAATGATGTATTAGTTTTTGCTGTGGCTGTGATTGCTAGTAATTCTGTTACATCTGCTGTAATCGTGAAAGATTCACTGGCTAACTGGATGATTTCACCAACATCGGCGAATCTACCATACAAACTAATATCTGCCAAAATTAACTTAGATTCACACTCAGCAGGAATATCAATTGAGGTATTGATAGTAAAGGGCAATTCTTGGTCTGGTAAAGGTTGCCGTACCTGGGTTAAGATTTTTGACTCTAGGGGCGATCGCAGTTCAATTAACAGTGCGATCGCCTGGAGTCTTTTTGAGGAAAATGTTTCAACCAAACCTAAATCTATCTTTTCCTTGAGTTCTATGTGTCCATTGATTTCAAGAGCTTGTCCCCAACGAGCAATGTAAGTATCCTGATCTAAAGTTAGCAATAATAATGGCGGTGGTTGTGTTGCTGAAGAATCTGTAACCTGTTCATCTTGGGACAGGAGTTCAGGGGTGGGTAAAGCTAGTTCTATTAAATTTTGTAAAATTTGTTCTGCCGTCTCACCTTTGAGCCATACAGGACTGACAGGCTGATCGATAACATCTTCTTCAGTTTCATTCGGCACAACTTGATTTAGCACAACAGTAGTAGGGTTGCTCTCTGTAGCAATTACTTGTTCTGCAAAGACAGCGATCGCCTGATCTAATGTTTCTACATAAACGGACGTCGCCTCACTTTCCGCAGGGTAGTCAGGCTCTTGGCAATACCCTTGAGATAAGCCTTTTTTCTCTCCCTCTCCAGATCCCCCCTGTGACAATACTTGAAGTTGGACGCTGTATTGCCAAGATTTACCGAGCAGATCCCACATCAAATCACTGGAACAGCGCAATTCCCAAACTCCCGGCCCCAAGTAGGTAAAGGGAATTACCGCCATTAAGCCTTCTGAGTTAATGCGACGCGATCGCTTGAAAATTCGCGGCTTTGGTTGAATTTCCTGGGTTGAAGAGTGAGTTACCCGCACTTCCACATCGATATTTGAAAGGTTAGAACGAGCCAAAACTCTATACTGCCCTTCCAAAATTTTTAAATTTGGCGATTCTAGGATATGCCACGAGCGATCGCCTTGTTTCTGTATCAGAAATTGCCAGTGTTCCATTGTGAGTGATGCCCAGACCGACGAGCCGCCCAGTAATATTGTGTATTATCTTGCTTGCAAGTTTACCTTAGTAATTTGTAATTGCATCACCTAAATCGCTATCAAATTAACTCATTTTTACTTACTTAACTTTTCGCACTTTATTCAGTAGCGTCAACCAAATTTCAATACGTCGCCCTGTTGCTTATACGTAAAGCTCCTGTGGTTTCCTGAATATTAAATTTAACTGTTTCTGCTCAACGTAGATCGAAAATTTTTGGATTATTTTTTACTAAATGGATTATTTTGCAATAAATACAACATAATAAAATAAATTAAGATTAACTTGACAATTTTTATTGAGTTTAGGACTTACGCACTATACAAATTAACCGTGATGTAAATTAACGAAAATAGGTCGTTTCAGGCTTTTATTAATTATCCTTATGATCATAAATAGACCACGCTGTAGGGGTTTAGCAATGCTAAACCCTTACGAAAGATGTGGCTGTAGAGAGGTAAATGTGTCCTCTGCGATCGCAAATCCTATACTTTACGCGCAGCACCTGTCCAACCTACCTGAAGCGGCTCTTTGAACTGTTACAAAGTATGTCTTTCCCTAAGTTAAATATAGTTGACAATAAAGATTTACAGGAGGGATTCGATGCTAGTCATTTTAATGGACGAGCAAATCCTTGCCCCTGAGCAAGTTTGCCAGTCTTGTTTACTCGCTGACGGAAGTGGTCAACCCCGTTGGCGTGGGGGTCAACTACGCTGTGGTCATGCCATTCGGAAACTTACTCAACAGCAGCCAGACCAGTATGAGTGTATGATGGGCTTTCGCATCGCCCATATAGAATAATTGGATTTGCCAGCAAGAACAAGCAACTGCGTTATCCTAAGGTCAAGTAACTATTAAAATTTAACCACAGGAGAACGCATAATGTCTTGGCGTGGGTCTACAACGGTTTCAGATCGGATTTTTGCTTGCTTGCCTTACCTGCTGCCTCTAATTGATGGTTTAGTCTTTGGCAGCTTTTTGTTGAATCAGTTTCCAGCGCTACAAGTCCTACTTTTGCCGCTGCAACCAGTACTAATAATTTATGGTAGTTTAGGACAATTTGGACAACTAATTGTGTTTTTTGCCCTATTCTTCTTGGTGGTCAGAAACGACAAAATCAGTCACTTCATTCGTTTCAACACAATGCAAGCAATTCTTCTGGACATAGTTATATTTTTGGGTTCCATACTGGTGCGAGTTTTAGGACAGGTTCCTGGTACTGGCTTTGCAATCGAAACAGTAGCCAATACCATCTTTTTAGGGGTAGTGGCAGCAGTTGGATATTCAATCATCCAGTCTGTAATCGGGCGTTATGCAGAAATTCCGGCGGTTTCTGATGCAGTGTATATGCAAGTGCGCTAGTAGTTAACGGGACGCTACGGTGTTTTCCAAGCGACCAATACCTTCAATTTCCACACGAACGCGATCGCCTCGGTGCAATGGATTTACACCCTCTGGTGTACCTGTAAGCACCACATCACCGGGTAATAGCGTCATAATCTGACTAATATAGGATACTAGTACATCAGGGGGAAATACCATCTGATCGATACAGGCAGATTGCACTGGCTTGGTGTCGTCATTGATAAAAGTCTGCAATCTCGCTCCTGGATTCAATTCCCGCACAATCCAAGGCCCCAAGGGGCAGAACGTATCAAAACTTTTAGCTCTTGTCCATTGACCATCCCGTTTTTGTAAATCCCGCGCTGTTACGTCATTAGCGATGGTGTAGCCCCAAATTTTAGTTTGGGCTACTTCTGGTGTACAGTCAAAGGCGCGATCGCCAATCACTAGTGCCAACTCTCCTTCGTAATCGATTCGTTGCGATTGGGGAGGATACTTAATTTCCGTCTCAGACGGAATGATCGACGTAGGTGGTTTGAGAAAAATTAGTGGCTCAGAAGGCACCGAAGTTCCCATTTCTGCCGCATGGTCTGCATAATTCTTGCCCACCGCCACAATTTTTGAGGGAGCGCAGGGAGCCAGAATTTGGTACTTTTCTGGTGTCAAAGTTAAATCAGTGGGTTGCCCTTGTAACCAGGGCGGAGCATCTAGCACCTGGACATTGAAGGATGGTTGTAATAACCCATAGTAAATCTGTCCTTCTTGATTTTGAATTCGCACATAGCGCTGCGCCATAAACTTGATGAATATCCTTTTATCTGCTTTTTTGTTGCTGTGAGTGAGTAGCAATCCTCAGTTGGCTTTTTAGCGAACTGATTGAGCCTTGAGTCTGAAAGCGATCGCTATAGATGTCCTTAGGAAAAGATACCCTATGACTAGGCTGATAGCTTGAGCAATTTGCTGGCGATCGCCAAAAGCTGAATTCTTACTTGCTAAATAAATCTGGGGGTTATTTCCCGACTTAGTTCTCATTAGAGATGCAAAAAAATCTAACCTTCGGCAGATTGGGCTAATGATTCAAATTGAAAACTGGTAAGATTATAGTTCCTTGTTGCTTCAGATGTTGACTAATACTAGTATTTTAAATCAAATATTAGTATAAATTGACATCAGCAGCCGTTTTTGCCCATAAGGAAACTGAAAAATATGACTACAAGTTACGAAACAATGTACATCCTCCGGCCTGACCTGGGAGAGGAACAGGTAGAGCAAGCAATTGCTAAATATCAGAATTTTCTCCGCGAACAAGGCGTTGAGGATATGCACATTCAAAATCGTGGTAAGCGTCGTCTGGCTTATGAAATAAAAAAGCACCGGGACGGCATATACATACAGTTAAACTACACTGCACCTGCAACTGCGATCGCCCCCTTTGAACGCTCCATGCGCTTGAGTGAAGAAGTGATTCGCTATTTGACAATTAAGAAAGAACTCGAAGAGGAAAAACCCCCTAAAGAGGAAAAGGAAAGACCCTCTAAAGTAGCTGCAACAGTCTAAGGAGTAGGGAGTAGGGAGTAGGGAAAAGTTTTCCCAATGCCCGATCCCCTTTCATAAAATTTTGTCTTTTTATTTTTTCATTATTTGTTTGGGAATGCTAAATTAACAAATACTTGCCAAAGGTAGTACTCCCGCGGTTATACCTAAGAGTGGACAAGATTCTGAATAGGAGTTGTAAGCCACTGTGAGCCAATCTGATACACCCAATATTGAAGTTCTATCTACGGAAGTATCGCAACTACGCCAAGAGTTGCAACTTCGCGATCAATTAGTGCAACAGCTATCTCAAGAACTCTTCCGGCTGGTAAAGGGTAATACTAATTTTATGCCCCAGCAGCCGGAACTTGAGCGCGACCTAACTCAATTACAGGCTTTGCGCGAACAACTCCAGGCTGTGGAGCAACAGGTGACATTCTACCAAGAGCAAATTGCAACTCGTGACTCCGAAATTTACCAATTGCGACAATCAGTCCAAGAACTTACCGATCGCACTCGGATGTTGGAGCAAGTAGTACAAGAGTTGCCTCAAATTTACCGTCGTAAGTTTGAAGAGCGCATGACTCCAGTTAGAGAAAAGGTAGCAATGCTACAACGGGAAAACCGCCAACTACAGGTAGAATTGCAAAGTGTGAGTTATCGTCTAGCACTCAAAACCCGCAATGCTAGTCACAGCGGCATTGATTTGCCAAATTTTCCCCGCCCAGTATCCGAACAAAGTAACATTTCGACTCCTCAGAATGCCTAAACTTGCCATTATTGGTGGAATCGAAGAGTTGACACTACCAAGCTCAAAAAGCGATGGGATTATTGCTTCAATGGGAGTCTAATGACTTTACCCTCAGCAAGCATACACTGTATGCCCTACAGGGTTGAAGCGCAGTTTTACTAAAAACTCGTTCAATGACTCCCACTTAACTATAATATTTTTGTTTTGCTTCCTTTTTTGCGGCTCGTGAGTACTCTGCTAGTACTACTTGGCTTTTTATTTACGAATTACTTCTCTAAGTAGTTATGCAAAATTAAATATACATTGTCATTGCGAGTATAGCGTTTGCGGTAGCGTATCGGAAAGAAGCGATCGTCATGGGTTGGGATGGCTTTACTTCGTACCGCCAAAGACGAACGCAATGACACAAATATTTTTACATACTTACTTATAATGGTTAGTTATAATATAAGTATATAAACTGAGGCTAAAGCCTCTATGCACGCATGAGCCAGGGATGTAGATGGGTTTCACGTTGCTCTCATCTGTCTTGATTGGTGTAAGAAAATGGCGTCACAAAGAGTCTTAGAGACATCCAACTAGTACATCAAGGCAAAGATAACCGTGCAGCCAGAAATAAGGCGCTGAGGTTCTATCTTTTTTTACCTCTTACCTACTTGTACTAATTGGATGGGTGGGACACAGAGCAATTAGCTTAGAGTGATTGAAAAGCCTTACTTTTAAAAGGCCGTGAGAATGTCACAAAGAATTGCACTTGCTTTGACCGATTTTGGTCATTTTCTACTCTACATGGTTTAAGTAGATTGGCGGCCAACAACCAAATTTATTGACGTTCCATTGTTATTACCTAGCTACAAAACCAGGAGTTTTCCTCAACTTATTCTCGATATAAAATAGAAAATCAGCTTACCAGCACCAGACTGTTATCTTTGACAATGTGAGCATAGATTGGAAAGTGTGAATAAATGCAAATATTGCTTGACTCCACATCCTTCTACAGATAGGTAGATTAACTTGCTAGCACCAGACTGTTATGTTTAACGTCAGTAAAAATGTCTTCGTAAGTGTGAAAAATTTCAAACACTGAATCTAATTGAGTCATCTCCAAAATTAATCGTACAGGAGTTTGCACGTTGCATAAAACCAAGCGGCATCCACTCTGACGTGCAGCTTTCAACCCTTTTACTAAAGGAACTAACCCAGAACTGTCCATGAAATTCACTTCTGCTAGGTCGATAACCCAGAGTTGATGAGCTTGGGGTACTACTCTAGCCATTTGTTCGCTCAAAGCCATACCGCCTTCCAAATCTATACTTGCTTGGGGTTTGAACAAAATTACTTGAAGTTCTTGTGTGAGAGTCATTAATTTAACAGGGTAGTTGGAACACTTGACAAAAAATCGCAAAATGACATCAATACTCATTCTCTTTCAACGATAAAATGACTCTTTCACCCATATATTTGGGGAATTACAGCCATGCCGTTGAGAGAGTTTGTTTCGGTATTCATGTCGTATAAATTATAATTAACTTTCACGAGTATAGGCATAAGCGCCTAATAATTTCAGTATCAATCGTAGCTTTTACAAGATTTTCATAATTTTACTCGGTGTTTATAAAATTATTATAAATTTCTTTTATTTATTTTAAATAAATATTATTTTGTGGTATAAGTGCTAAAAATTGCATAGTTAATAGTCAAAATACAATAGTTGCCAATTTTTGCTAAACCAGCATAGCTATTGGATCATCTTTTTTGTGGAGTTCTCTAAATATATATTCTCCTAACTTCCAACTTCACCTTGCGAAAGTTTATTGCAAACAATTGAGAACCGCTATACATTATTCTTACCCGTGAGTCCTCATTGATCAGATCAAATTTTTAGAATCACCAATTTCATTATGCCCAGTTCCAAAATCTTAGCCCAAGCTTTCGACTATTATGTAATTTACCCCTGCCCAGTCTGTCGGATAGGTAAGATTTCTCATATGCCTTTGATGGAAGCTATGGCTTGTGATTTTTGCCAAGAGATTTTTACAGTCAACCTAGAACTACAGCAAATCAAGATGCCTTCTAGGCAACCACCCTTAATTTGGCGTTGGAATGGGTTTAGTTGGACAGAAGCCCAGTTAGAAGGTATGGAGTTAGGTTGGGGTTATGCAGTAGCCGCTATTGCTTTTGTAGTTCTTCCTACTACTCTAATTGGCATAGTAGCTTACTATTTTCCTCTTAATCTTCAGGAACCCATTACCTGGATGCCATATATTTGGACGATATTAACTTTTTTATCACATTTATCAATTATTGTTTGGATTTTTATTGAAGTCTATCAAATTCCAGTTGCTGCATATCTCAGAGCGATCGCTCGATGGAGAAATAGGGAGATGGGGAGATAAAGGCAAGAGTGCTATTAACATAATTTCAAATAGCTGCGGCATCTATTTTCTCGACATTGAGCTAGATAATCTCTGTTAAACTTTCATTTTTTATTTAAAATCCAAAAAGGCCATCTCAAAAACTTAATTTTGGCATTCCCAAACACTAAGGCCTAAGTGCCGAGAGATATTGGTTCACCGTTCTTTGCCGCTTTTGCAAGTAGCTCCCGGACTTCTTCATCTGTAGTTTGGGGAAAGTTTTCGTACCAAAGACCAACGCTGTAGAAAGGGCTGGGTGTCGAAATACAAACGATTTTATCTACCTCAGCTTCTAACTCATGGTAAGTTTCGGGCGCGGCGACAGGCACAGCAATCACAATCTGAGCAGGTTGTTGTTTTCGCACAGCCACAACAGCAGCCCACATAGTTGCACCCGTGGCTAAACCATCGTCTACTAAGATAACCGTGCGTCCCTGTAAATTTGGGAAGGGGCGATTACCCCGATAAAGGCGTTCCCGCCGCTCTAACTCTCGTTCTTCTTGCACCGCAACCCTGGCTATTGCTTCATCGGATACCTTCACTAAGCTGATAATATCTTCATTGACTATCCGTACACCACCACAGGCGATCGCTCCCATAGCTAGTTCTTCTTGATCAGGCACACCCAATTTACGTACCACCAAAACATCTAAGGGAGCATTTAAGGCTTTGGCAACCTCAAAGGCAACGGGTACACCACCCCTTGGCAGCCCTAATACCAAAACATCTGGGCGGTTAGCATCAGTGGCTAACTTCCTAGCTAAAGATTGACCTGCAAACCTCCGGTCTTTGAATAGCATGGTGTGACACTCCTGATTGGTTTCCAAAAAATTAAGTATTTACACGCACTCTTTCTTTGCTGCCAACCTCAAACAATAGATCGAATTCTGATGGGAGTTGAAAGCGAATATCATTGATTTCGCACTGCTAATTGCTTGACTCATTTCCTCCAGACTTATCTTAATGCATGACTTGTTATGGTCAGATGTTCTGAACTGATCTTAGAAAGTTAAAAATTCCGTGTCCTCTGACTAATGAGGCGATATCTCTGCTCTACACTTCTATCAAACGGATGAGTTATACCAATTTTAGATTTAGTGATTTATTGTTATTAAGTTTTCTCCCACTTCCCAATCTTTGTTGTTAGACTTATACTGAGTATTTTTATAACTTAATTTTAAGAAATAATTACTTAATTGCTGGCAGATGCGAAAATCTATGAGAATACAATAATAATTCCATTGCTAATTCTGTGCCTACGCCTTTTTGCCTAGATTATGTTGATATTACCTTTAGATTATTCTTTAATTGTAAATTTTCGGATAATATAATATAGTCTCCTTTGTTAGACAATGCGTAGTATTATGCTTGGTTTTACAGAAAAAAGTCATTAAAATTAACCATATAACACTTTTAATTAAAAATTAATAGGGTAGAATGACTGAATATTGTTTCAGCTATTTTTAAAATAAAAAGTAGGATTTTTTAATGATCAGCGTAAGTAATTCGCCAAAGGGCACAGTTAGCAGCACAACAGCCACTAAGAGACTGGCAAGGGCGATAATGCTTTCTGCTGGGGAGTTTTCACTGGTATTAGCTTGTTGTAACTCTGTTGAAAGGCAGCAGCAAATACTGAATGTATTAACTGAATTTTCATCAACAGACATCCAGGAAATCTCGCTCTCACCTGCGGCTGATGTATTATATACAGCTATTACAACTGCGATCGCTACTACTCAACCCGAAGCTTTGATGGTAAGGGGTTTAGAATCTGTAGTAGAAATTAACCAACTTATCATCAGTACCAACATTATGCGAAATGAGTTTCGGAAACAGTTCCGCTTTCCCTTGGTGTTGTGGATAAATGAAGAAATTCTGCGCCAGCTAGTCTGGTTAGCACCCGATTTCAAAGACTGGGCAGCCAGTACTATTAGATTTGATGTAGCTAACAATTAGTTGGTTGAAGCTGAACAACAAGCTATCAACGCCTAATATTGTCTGAGATTATTTTGAATTCTAGATTTGCATAGGTTAGTAGTAATGACTTTACTCCTGGCTTTGGGGACTCAATTCACCACTACAAGCTGCTTATTATGGGTGATTGACATCATATTAGTCATTAAATCCCCGTTTCTTAGGAACAAACAATTACTATATCAGCGTCTGTCTTTATATCTGCTTCAGAAGACAAACATTAACCAATTACAACTTGTGAAGTTTTAAAATTATATAGTTTCTTGTCCTTAGTCGCTGGATGTTATTTCTTAGTTCTATAACTATTGACTAATATGACTATATTACTATGAAAATCATGCTAAAAAAATACTTTAACACCAATCAAGCAAGAGTTTTTACTGCTTTGATTTTGACTGGAATTTTATCTGTTGGTAGTGGTTTAATATTTATCAAAGGGGCTACAGCTGCTTCTGTAAATTTATCACTAGAAACAAGCAATGAAGTTCTCAAAGACAATATTAAACCAAACCGCTTGCCAGGTTCAGTAGCTAATGCAGTGCTGCGAGATTTAGCCCGTAGACAGGGAATTTTAACCAGAGAACTGGAAATTATTGATTATAATCAACAGACTTGGCGCAATGGGTGCTTGGAACTGCCTCAACCTGATGAACTTTGTACCCAAGCGTTAGTTCCTGGTTGGCGGATTGCGGTATCTAATGGCGAACAAAACTGGATTTATCATACCAATCGTAACGGGCGATCGCTACGTTTAGCTTCAGAAAAGCCTGACTCAGACAATCTGCCAAATAAATTACCCGCATCTGTAAAAAATGCTGTTTTACAAGCCGCCTCCAAAGGTTTGCAACAGCCAATTTCGCAGCTAACCATCATTCAGGCTCAACAGCAAACTTGGAAAGATGGTTGTTTAGAATTAACTAATGCTGACGAATTGTGTACCCAAGCTTTGGTATCAGGTTGGCGAGTAGTTGTCGGCGCAGTTGACAAAACATTGGTTTATCACACTAATCAAACAGGTTCCGTAGTTAGGCTGAATGAAAAGGCTAGGGAAAATACACTATCCCCTGTGCAAATTCCAGTCAGCGAGTTACCACCACCGTTAACTCAAAATGTCGTATTTCGGCAAATCTCCAGTGGTGGCTTGACTGGCAGAACTTACCAGACTGTTTTACTCAAAGATGGGCGATTGATTCGGGTGCGGATTGGTGATGCCAATGATTCTGAGCGTAGTGTTCGCCGCGTTTCTTTGCAACAGGTACAACAATTTCAGAGATTTTTAGAACGTTCTAAATTTAGCAAATTCCAAAATTTGAGTTATCCAGCCCCCAGAGGTGCTGCTGATTATATCACCTACACTCTTACCGGGCTAAAGGTTACGGTTCAATATAACGATATTTCTCAAAATAATCTGCCAAAGAATTTACGGCTGGTAGTCAAAGCCTGGAATCAGATCGCAGCCAGCGCCCAATAATAAACTTCATTGATGGAATTAAATAGCGATAGTTTTAGCGCTTACAATCGAAACAATCGCTATTCATGCTGATTGTTCATAATTTGATAATGTCTATAAATTAATGATGAAAAGGTTTGTCAAGTGGTGTGTTGAGTTTCATTCTTGGTGGAATATTCGCCAAAGCAGAAAGTCTCTTTTGTTTAGCGTTATAGCTACCTTAACCGTGGTAGCTACAGTGATGCTATCGTTTCCATTGAACGCTCAAATTAATCTGCCACGATCGCCAGCATCGGAGTTAAGGGGCGTGTGGTTAACAAATATTGATAGTGATGTGCTATTTGAGCGCGATCGCCTCAAGGGATCTTTGCAACGCCTTGATGAACTCAATTTTAACACCATATATCCGGCGGTTTGGAATTGGGGTTATACATTGTATCCCAGTAAAGTTGCACAAAAAGTTATTGGGCGATCGCTTGATCCCACACCCGGACTCAAAGGGCGAGATATCCTTAAAGAAATTGTGGATGTGGGACATCAAAAAGGGTTAACAGTGATACCCTGGTTTGAATTTGGTTTCATGGCACCAGCAGATTCTCTATTAGCTAAAAATCGTCCTCAATGGCTCACCAGTCGCAGTGATGGGACTCGGATTGTCAAAGAAGGGACACATAATCGCGTTTGGCTAAATCCTTTTCGCCCAGAAACACAACAATTCATCCAAGATTTAATTGTTGAAATTGTCAGAAACTACGACATCGACGGAATTCAATTTGATGACCATTTTGGCTTACCATCAGAATTAGGATACGATGCCTATACAGTGGCACTTTACAAAAAAGAACACCGGGGTAAAGCTCCTTCTAAAAACTCTAAAGATCCAGAATGGGTAAGCTGGAGAGCTAACAAAATCACTGAGTTTATGAAGCGGGTATTCAAAACCATCAAAGCCACTAAAAAAGATTGCCTGGTTTCCGTTGCGCCTAATCCTCAGCGTTTTTCTTATGACTACTTTTTAGCAGATTGGCAAAAGTGGGAACGGTTGGGAATCATTGAAGACTTAGTTTTGCAGTTGTATAGAGATGATTTAAATGTTTTTGTTAGTGAATTAGAGTACCCAGAAGTGAAAGCAGCCAAGCGCCATATTCCGGTGAGTGTTGGCATTTTAGCTGGGTTGAAAAACCGATCTGTACCGATGTCACAGATTCAAACACAGGTGCAAAAAGTGCGCGATCGCAATTTTGCTGGAGTCTCATTCTTTTTCTATGAAACCCTCTGGAACATGAGCAAAGAAAAGCCCCAAGAGCGTCAAACTGGCTTCCAGAAAATCTTCCCCACACCTGTCGCTTATCCAAATCTACTTACAGGTTGGAAACCGTTTAGTTAATTTTACTCGCAATCTGTCGGTGAACACATCGCTTAATTTTAAGTGAAGGTTTACCGACAATTACGAATTACGAAGCTTGCTGTCCAAACCGTCTTTGTAATTCAGCTTCCGCTTCCTCAATTGTCATCGGCATCTGATTTGGAGATTGGGCGCGTCTTCTGTCAATGTAGATATGGAATGCTTCATCGTCGTTACGATGCTCCAAAATATAAGCTCTTAGCTGCTCTAAAGGCATTTGTTGAAGGTTAGGTTTTGTCATAACCAAAGAATTTCTCCAGTTGGTGTTATCTCAGCTTCTATTGAATTATTCGCCAAGATATAAATATTTCGGGTACGCTCGTCCAATCTTACAAGGTCTATTCGTTTATAAACTCTGGTAAGTTGAGCGCACACCCGAATTGCAGATATTGCTTGTTTGGGTGTAGGCTCCATAAACTTCCTTTATTATCGTAGATTAACATCTAATCAGATAAGGCTTACGCCGACAGTTGAGCCTCTGAACTCGGAAGTTGAGCCTCTGAACTCGACAGTTGCACCTTTGAACTCGGAAGTTGAGCCTCTGAACTCGACAGTTGCACCTTTGAACTCGGAAGTTGAGCCTTTGAACTCGACAGTTGAGCCTCTGAACTCGACAGTTGCACCTTTGAACTCGGAAGTTGCACCTTTGAACTCGGAAGTTGCACCTTTGAACTCGATAGTTGAGCCTTTGAACTCGGAAGTTGAGCCTTTGAACTCGGAAGTTGCACCTTTGAACTCGACAGTTGCACCTTTGAACTCGGAAGTTGCACCTTTGAACTTCTACCTCAGTATTTATCCTATTCCCAAACGCCCAGCCAAGCCGGGAGTTAGAGGTAAAAGAGTGGTAATCATCAAAAATAAAGCCAAAAGACCCAAAGCGGCTCTAGCATCATCAGGTTCAGTGACTTCATTCAAGCTGGGGCGTTCTTGATCCCTTTGCAAAAAGAAAATTACGATCGCCCAGTACATGGCAAGACTATTACCGAGAGACACTAACGCCAGTAAAATTAGAGTTGCGATCGTTGTGCGTCCTGCGGTTTTGCGTCCATAAATCGCCTGAACAATGCGGCCACCATCGAGTTGTCCTGCGGGCATCAAATTCAAAGCATTAATCACCAACCCCAGCCAACCAATTACCACTAAGGGATGAACATTTACCAGGGGTGACTGCAAAGCCGAACCAAGGACAACTCTTGCCAAACTTCCCACCAAAATCGACCCTTGGAAAAACTGATTTGGTAATTGAAATAAACTACCTGAGTGGGAAAGCAGCAAACCAGTTACCAGCATTAACAAAGAGACAATACCACCTACGGCTGGCCCTGCCAAGGCGATATCAAATAATACTTTGCGGTTAGGCAGCAGAGACTCAAAGCGGGTAATTGCACCAAAGGAGCCAATTTGCACAGAGGGCAGAAAGAAAGGCCAACTGAGGCGGATTTGGTAACGCTGGGCAAGTATCCAATGACCAATTTCGTGCGCTACCAAAATTGTAAATATCCCTGCACCTATGGGCAAAGCTTCTGTAAACCGCCCTGGATTGGCAAAGAGATCAAAATTCAGTAGTAGACTTGCTGCTTCTATATTTGTGGCAATAGTTGCTAGCAATAGGACGGCTGCAAAGACTTTTTGCGATAACAACATCGGACGGGGATCGTTGCGACTGGGCAGGACAATCACTACGGGTTTGCCATCTGTGTTTTCCACGAAAAACAGACGATATTGCTCACCAAGGCGTTGCCGTAACCTTGCAGTTAGACGGTTGTGAACCTCCTCTGGTTCTCCCCGCAGATTGCCTTTAAAAATGGCTCCATCTTGGTAGGCGATGGTTTCTATGGCAAAAAACGTATCGATACCGAAAATACCTTTAATTGTATTCAAGTCATCTTCCGGTAATGGCAGGATCTCCGGTTTTACCTCTGATACTGCTAATTGTGGGGCATTTGTTTCAGGTGAAGAATCAGCAGCAAGTCTTTCTGTAGCCCGTTGTTTGAGGATGGCATCTTGCCCAGATGCGCGTAACTGTCTGCCCAACAAGATGTACAATCCAGTGGAAGCTACCAGCAAGAATAATATACCCGCTATGTTGATGTAAATTCCTGCGGCAAATAATCCAAAAAACAGCAGCCAAGGAGTCATCAAAACTACCGACTGTAACCAGGCTAAGATTCCCAGCTTACCCAAAGGTCTAGCGCGATAAAAGCCCCAGCCCAAAATGCCTAAAGCTACCAATAATATTGCTGTCAGGATAGAAGTTTCTGATAAAGTAAACATCTTTAAACCTTTGCTATTGAGACTAAGCCAGAACAAGTCCGGTATTACGATACACTTATTAATGTATAACGCCGCCTGTAGTCTGCCCAAATTATCAGCCTATCCTTAGGAGCTAAATCACAAAATCAAATAATTGATGTGCCATTTGTAATTTAGAACAAGGTGCGATCGCTACCTGATTTCCCTTACTATCTAAAAATATCGCTTGATTATTATCGCTCCCAAAACCACTATCAGGTTGATCGATGGGATTAGCAACAATCGCATCTAGTTTCTTACTCTGCAATTTTTCTAATGCGGGCTTGACAATATCCCCAGTCTGTGCGGCAAAACCAATTAACAACTGATGCGGCTGTTTTAATTGTCCTAACTGGGCGACTATATCCGGTACTGGTTCCAGGGGTAAGGCTTGGGGGAGCGATCGCTTGGGCAATTTCTCTATACTATAATCTCGTGGCTTCACATCTGCCACGGCTGCTGACATGACAATGATATCAGCGTTGGGTAAACATTCCACCATGACGTGCTGCATTTGCTCGGCACTAATAACGGAAATTGCTTGCACTCCCAATGGTACATTCCAATTAGCTGGGCAATGTACCAGAGTGACACTTGCGCCTCGGTGAAGTGCAGCTTGCGATAGCGCCAATCCCATTTTACCTGTTGAAGGATTACCAATAAACCTCACTGGGTCAAGATACTCTCGCGTTCCCCCAGCACTAATCAACACTCGTTTACCTGCTAAATCGCGTTTACCTTGAGTGTGTAACAACGATTGGATGTAAGCCAAAATTTCTGGAGGTTCTGCTAATCTACCAGCACCGATGCGATCGCACGCTAATAAACCTGATGCTGTACTCATCCCATGATATCGGCTATCGATCAATAGCTGTTGCCAATTTCTTTGCACCGATAGCTGTTCCCACATATCTGTATTCATTGCGGGTGCTAACAGCACGGGACAAGTAGAAGCCAGTATGGTATTTGTGAGCAAATTATCAGCCATCCCGTAGGCTAACTTTGCTAATGTGTTAGCTGTCAAAGGAGCAATTACCATCACATTTGCCCATTCACCCAACTCAATATGCAACGGACGAGAGTGAGTTGGTTTCCAGAAATCATCATCTGTGTAGGCGGGATGACGAGATAGAGTTGCGAAAGTCAGAGGCGTGATAAATTCTTGCGCCGAACGGGTGAGGATGACTCGGACTTCCACCCCAGTTTTAAACAGCGTCGAAACCAATTCACAAACCTTGTAGGCCGCGATACCGCCAGCTACAGCAATTAAAACCCTGTTCAATTTTGGATTAGACATGGTAAAAAATTAAGAAGAAATACAGACGCGATTCATCGCGTCTATACTTCTAAAGCGATTCATCGCGTCTACGCTTCATCGTAGGCTTCCAAATCTAAGAGATAAATGTAGGATTCAACTAACTCTGGACGCTGAAATGCGATCGCTCGCAACAGATGCCAATCATTTAAACCCTCAAAAGCATTACTATAATTATCTAGCTCCAGACGGGTAGCTAGTTCTTCTACCTCTGCCGCAGTCATGCCAGCAATTTCTTTTTTGGAAATGCTTAGAGTTGTCATAATTTTCGCCCCTCCCTTATGCAGCACTCGCCTTCAGATGGGTTAAGTTGCGCTGAACGCATCCACCCAATATATATTACTCATTAGAAGTCATTAATTTCGTGAAAATTGTTAGAATTTGTACCAGAATTTATGAAAAATTCGTAATCCTGACTAATCAGTTGTCTTGACAACGAAATTCCATAGCACCTTTAACGTTTGTGGATTTATTTCATGCCCCATATCAAATTCGTGGTATTCTACCGCCACTCCCAGAGACTCTAGAGTTTCTCGTGCCTTCAAAGCAGCTTGTAGTGGCACAACTTCATCATATTTACCGTGGGTGATTAAAGTCGGTGGAATTCCACTTTTAGCTGTCGTTAGTGCATCAGGATGTAAATACCCGCTCATGACAACTAAACCTGCTAGGGGCAATTTTGATCCGACATCTAAAGTCATTGCCCCGCCTTGAGAAAATCCGCTCAAAATGGTGCGTGATAAAGGTACACCAGTGGTACTTTCTAAAGATTCCAAGAAATCTATTAGTAGTTGCCGACTTTCTACCAACCCTTCATACTTATTTTCCACGCGCAAATCGTACCATGCCCTCCCTACAGGGGAATTCGGATAAGGAAAAGGCGCATTGGGTAATACAAACAGGTAATCAGGTAAGTTGATTAAGGGCAGCAAAGATGCTACATCCTCAGCATTAGCACCCCAACCATGCAAAGTGACGATTAAGCCTGCGGGTGGTTGAGAAGTTGCGGGAGGAACAGTAATAAATTGTAAAGACAGAGGTTTACTCCTAAAATTTTACTTTTCTTATAGATCCTATCTCTTCAAGCAGACTTAGTATTGAGCGGCATTTGCTGCTTGCCCAAAGAATACCTACGTCTCATCACTGGAGTTTAGACTAATCAACCCATGATCTGAAAGCTAGACGCACGACTCTACGTTGTTCGAGGTTGCTTTTGGACTAGGTTGCCGATTTATTGAGGGTTTTGTTGCAGAAGCAGTTCTGCCCAAATCCTTCAATAATTCCTACAATCTCCTCTTGTGAAGGATGGCTTTTACCTACAAGGTAGCTTTCACAAGCTTTTTGAGGATTGCTGGTTTTGAGCGATCGCAAACAGGAAAAGTTAGAATTGGTGGACAGATAGTTTGCGATGCCTCTACTTACATCCCAGCCGAACAGCGCGACATCGGTGTTGTTTTTCAAGATTATGCACTGTTTCCTCATCTAAATGTGGCGGAAAATGTAGGTTTTGGGTTAAAACATTTCAGCAAACAGCAAATACAAAAACGGATAGCCGAAGTCATTGCTTTAGTGAGACTCGAAGGCTTAGAAAAACGTTACCCTCACGAACTCTCAGGTGGACAGCAGCAACGGGTTGCACTCGCCCGGGCTTTAGCACCCCAACCCCAACTCATGCTTTTAGATGAACCCCTGAGCAATCTTGATATCCAAGTTAGATTGCGCTTGCGGGAAGAAGTGCGAGAGATTCTCAAAGCGGCGGGGACTTCGGCAATTTTTGTTACCCACGACCAAGAAGAAGCACTAGCTATTTCAGATATAGTAGGTGTGATGCGCCAAGGGCATTTAGAGCAAATAGGCACACCAGAAAAAATTTATACTTATCCAGCATCACGATTCGTCGCCGAATTTGTCACTCAGGCTAATTTTCTTCCCGCTCGTCGTCAAGGTAATTTATGGGAAACAGAAATCGGCAGTTTTGAATTCACAGCGAATCACACCGACGATACTGGCGAAATTATGATCCGCCAAGAAGACTTTATCTTAAAATCAGCGATCGATGCGCCTGTAGTCGTCCGCACCCGACGGTTTTTAGGACGCGAGTACCAATATTGTTTACAAACTCCCTCTGGTAAAGAACTCCACGCTCGGACGATGACTGATACAGCTTTTATTTAAAGCTGCCTAAACTGATTGATGTATATAGCGGTTCCCATTCAGATGCGGTACAACGTTATATCCCAAGTTGTAGGGTGTACCTCACGCAAACGAGAACTGCTATAGTATCCCTTATAGTACAATACAGTTCAGTTAAGGTTTTTTGGTAGTGATTTTAAACCTGTAGAGACGCGAAATTTCGCGTCTCTACCAAAGATTTCGGGCTTAACTGAACCGTATTGCCTTATAGTAAAGTTTCAGACAAAAAAAAGTGGTTCTGTTGATTGTAGAACCACTAAAGCTTTTGCAAACTTGCTGTAAATTAATGAATTGTCCCTTCAGATGAAACAGTATCAATCGGTTTCATCAGGTATAGCCGCAATAACTGCCAGCCATTGGAGATGTAAAGCGGTAGTTTCTGGAAGAGTTGCAGGAATTTGGGAGTATTAGAGTTAGCGATCGCACCCAGCTTTTCGTTATTATTTATACAAACATCCAAACGCTGATAAAAGTCTGGATTCTCAACATCCAGCATGAGTGGGAACACCCTACCTGCGTTTTCGTTGGTCTTCTTAATTACATGGATGTCGTATTCTCGCGCATCTAATCCCAGGGTGGCATAAAAGTCCTTGCGTTGGATGTCATTGAGATACATTGTCGCAAACACCGACAATAGGAAGAACCGACTCCACAGCCTTGCTTTCCAATCATTCAATATTTGCGGCTGGGATTTCATCAGTGCATCGAAGAAATCACTGTGACGATTTTCATCTTGACACCAGTTTTCAAAGAACCGGAAGATTGGATAAATCCGGTCTTCGGGATGTGTTTCTAAATGGCGATAAATGGTGATATAGCGCCAATAACCAATTTTCTCAGAAATATAAGTGGCGTAAAAGATGAATTTCGGTTTAAAGAAGGTATAATCGCGGCTCTTAGTTAAAAACCCTAAATCTAAGGAGAGGTTAAAGTCTGACATAGCTTTGTTCAAAAAGCCAGCATGACGCGCTTCATCCCGTGACATCAGGTTAAAGCACTCTGCCAATACAGGGCTTTTGCTTTTCAAGCGACGACCGAGTTCTTTATACAGCAAAAAGCCAGAAAACTCTGCCGTACAGGAGCGTTCTAGAAATTCAACGAACAATCGGCGAGTTTCCCCGTCAATATGATCCCAGGATTGTTCAAATTCGGCATCCCGAACAAAGTGATGGCGATTGTAGTCAGTGCGAAACTCTTCGAGAATGGCTCTTAACTCATCTTCGTTGATGGAAATGTCCATCCGCGCCATTTCATCAAAATCGGTAGTATAAAACCGAGGTGTTAACAGGGTTTCTTTCGCCGGGACTTTAATCCCTGGCCGGATTTCTTCAAAGCCTGGTTTTTTGAGGGAGTCTACCATGTCTTGATTGCTCTTTTGTCTTTATTTTGAATACACCCTTCGCGTTCGGCAGTTCTTCATGGGGAAAACCCCTTTAAGCGACTGCCTCACCAAAAACCCAAGGGTAATGCTCTGGCAAGGCGCAATAGCTGACAACAATACAATTGTATAAAGTTTAGTCTACCAAGGTGTGGGTTACAAAGCTAGTAAGTGAAAAGTTAAGAGTTGCAACAATGATTCAACTTTTACGGAATCGAGAATCGTGGATTGGTAGTCAATTCAACATAGTTCAGCACTTAGCACTATTTTTATCAAGTTGAGTAGCACAGCCTTATCCCATTGTCAAAACACTACCATCTCAGTAATTTCCTGTGGTTGTTATTACAATAAGTATATGTGGCTTGATCAGAAATTGCTCATCTTAGAATTAACAATCTATGACTGGCATAATTACTGAAAACTTTTAATTGCGCTATCTATCCATACTGATATGCAAAAAACAGTATGGAAAAACTATCTTAGACAACAAGAGCAAATCCAAAGGGTTGAAAACAAGATGAATCTTGAAAACAATCAGCAGAAAGACCGATTACTTGTCTCTTACATCT
>JBBSCU010000034.1:0-29588 GCA_038249935.1 Chroococcales cyanobacterium | reverse complement strand
TTGCACCAACTGGCAATTATCTACGCCAACAAAGGGGAAGTGGATGAAGCGATCGCACTCTACAATCAGTCTTTGGAAATAAATGAACGCATTGGTAATGTCCAAGGCAAAGCGGCGACGTTGCACCAACTGGCAATTATCTACGCCAACAAAGGGGAAGTGGATGAAGCGATCGCACTCTACAATCAGTCTTTGGAAATAAATGAACGCATTGGTAATGTCCAAGGCAAAGCGGCGACGTTGCACTGTCTGGGAATGATCTACGCCAACAAAGGGGAAGTGGATGAAGCGATCGCACTCTACAATCAGTCTTTGGAAATAAAAGAACGCATTGGTAATGTCCAAGGTAAAGCAATGACTCTGTGGAGGTTAGGAGATTTGGCAGAACAGCAGGGTGAATACACTAAAGCTATATCCTATTTGCAACCAGCTTTAGAGATTTTGCAACGATTGAAGTCACCGGATGCTGAAGGTGTGAGTGCAAGTCTTGATAGGGTAATGCGTAATTCGTAATTACTGAAAGATTTTTTATCTCACGCAAAGGCGCAAAGGCGCAAAGAAGAAGGTAAGAGTGCAATACGGTTCGGTTAAGGTACATAGTCCTTAAAGATCCCCCTTAGTCCACGCCAGTCACTCATGGGGGAAACCCCCAAGACCGCGCTGGCTCCCCTTAAAAAGGGGGAAATAGAGCCATTCTTAGCCCCCCTTTTTTAAGGGGGGTTGGGGGGATCGGTCTTATCCGAAGCGTATTGCATAAAAGTGGGATTTAAGTAAATGAAAACTGCTGTAATGAACCTCGGAGCATCGTTGATGAACCTCAGAGCATCGTTAATGAACCTCAGAGCATCGTTGATGAACCTCAGAGCATCGTTAATGAACCTCAGAGCATCGTTGATGAACCTCAGAGCATCGTTGATGAACCTCAGAGCATCGTTGATGAACCTCAGAGCATCGTTGATGAACCTCGGAGCATCGTTGATGAACCTCAGAGCATCGTTGATGAACCTCAGAGCATCGTTGATGAACCTCAGAGCATCGTTGATGAACCTCGCAATAGAGACGCGATAAATCGCCGTCTCTACAATAATTATTCCTTTGTAGAGACGGCGATTTATCGCGTCTTCGTGATTAGGGAATTTATAGCAATTCAGGATAGAGAATCAGGATCTACACCAAGCGATCGCAACCGTTCTCGTAATAATTGGGTTTCTTGCTTTGCTTGTTGAGCTTCTTGTTGAGCAAGTTTTTTATCTTCTTCTGGTGTTAAAAACCTTTGTCCTTGCTGGTTATACCAATACATCCACTCTCGCGGAATGCCTAGATAAGTTCCTCGTTCGATGCCAATTCCTAAACCTATTTCTGGCAACCAAACAGGATTACCATCTTGAAATTCATAAACATTGTTAACTAATTTGTAAACTTCCAAACGTGGCTTACGGCGACGAAATGGGTTGTAGACTACATAATACAAAATCCCCAATTTTGCATACTCTGCTTTTTTGGTGGAATACTCATTGCGATATGTCTGAGACACCACCTCAAGTGCTAATATAGGTAATTTCTTCTCTTCCCAAAGCACATAACTGGGGCGGAGATTTTCATCATAAAATCGCTGTACCCCCAAACTCAAAAACCCATCTGGCACGATTGGCGGTAAATCTGGGTCATAATAAATCCCCATATCTATACCAAAAAACCAATCCATTCTTTCTGGCCATGCCATTGCGAGTATTGCTTTGAGCAAACCGGGAATTAAATCTTGTAATTCATTATCCACAGGGGTATCGTCAGAGTCTGGTAGTTCCTCAGATGAGGGCAAACAAGCTAATGGATTGTACTGTAACATGATGAATTTACTAATTCTCTGAATAATCCGATCATAGATGTAGTTATCAAGTCCTGTCTCTCCACTAGCGCAAAGTGGACAATTTGACAATCTTTAATCCTAAAACTACTTGTCGTATAGTCATAATCTGTCCGCACGCAACCAGAACGCAAGACACCTAATATATGGTTCGAGAACTCGAAAGAAAACGCCAGAGTGCCAAGTTTCCCGAAACTGCACCGGCTGCTAATCCCGTATTTTTTAGAACTTATAGCCGCCGTACCAAGGCGGGACTAAGGGAAACATGGGATGAGGTATGCGATCGCACTCTACTCGGCTTAATCAAGCTAGGGAAGCTAACTCAACAAGAAGCCGACATACTCGATCAGATGCAGCGCAACTTGAAAGCTATGCCCAGTGGACGCTGGCTATGGGTTGGTGGTACAGACTGGATAACCAAGCCAAAGAACTTCTCCGGCGCTTATAATTGCACCTCTACCAATCTCGAAGACTGGAGTGCCTTCGGGTTAATGATGGATTTGGCAATGATGGGCTGTGGGACTGGAGCCGTCCTAGAACCACAATTTATCAACCAGTTGCCCCCCATCCGTAATCATTTGAATGTCACTGTCCAAGGTGAAATTGGCAACACTCTTCAACAACTGCGACGTGAATATACTGAAACTCATATAGAAGGTAATAGCGTCACTATTCACGTTGGAGATAGCCGTGAAGGTTGGGTGGAATCATATCAAACCCTGTTGGAACTCTCCACTAATAAACAATTTTCGACAGAAGTTGAAGTATTAGTTGATATCAGCGATGTCCGCAAAGCCGGAGAAACTCTTAACGGCTTTGGAGGAGTTGCTAATCCGGTGAAATTGCCCGGACTTTATCAGCGTTGTGCCTCTATTCTCAATAAAGCTCTAGGACGACAATTAAGTTCAATTGAATGCTGTTTGTTAATCGACCAAGCGGCTGTGACAATTGTTGCAGGGAATATTCGGCGCTGTCTCCCTGAAGATGCTTTAGTTCATACTTCCAAAGGTCTTGTTCCCATTTGCGATATCCAAGTGGATGATTTAGTGCAAACTCCTTTAGGATTTCGGCGAGTTGTTGATAAATTTGACCAAGGATTTCAGGATGTCTATGAAATTGAAACTAATGGGACTTACCCTAGAGCAACTTTAAACCACAAACAAGCAGTTCTTGCAGATGCTCAAGGGGGAATTACCTGGAAGGCGATCGCAAATCTAGTTGAGGGCGATCGGCTACTGCACAATACACAAGTTCTACCTGGTACAGTTACCCATCTACCCCCTGATTTTACTGAATCTCGACCCTTAAACAGTCGCACAGCTAAGTCCTTTGTAATTCCCGAATTGACATCTGAGGTTGCTTGGCTAATTGGGTTAACCCACGGTGACGGCTATGTTGCTCTCGGTCGGAATAAGTATAATAAGCCTTATGGCCGGGTTGAATGGGCAATGAACAGCTTAGATACGGAACTCACAGCTAGAGTTCAAGCCAAAATAGATGCTGCTTTAGCTTTATTTGGATTGACTGCTACTCATGGCATCATCAAGGGCGAAAATACTGCCAAATCAATCTGTTCATCTATTCGATTAGCTGAGTACTTCCATCGCTACATCAAGCAACCTAATATTTCCCTAGCAATTCCTAGTTTTATTTTGCAGGGTTCAGTAGATATCAGGGCGGCTTACCTAGCTGGATTAATGGACAGTGACGGTGCTGTGAATAACCGACCCCCTCACTTAGTTACCTCAGTCTATCGGTCATTTATTAGACAAGTTAGCGCGGTTTTATCCAGTTTGGCGATCGCTGGCAGAATTAGCATTATCCATCCACAACAGTCGGGATGGCAAGTTAAGTACAACCTTACAATTCCAGCCCTCAAAGAGCGTTACAACGCACTTATTGCACCTCACTCAGTTAAAGGGTGTGTGAAAAAAGGACTTAAAATGTATGGTTTCACCGTCCCTGGTGCAATCATGCGGGAAGCTTACACCTATAGCGAGATGCGAGATATGGGATTCCAAGGCTCTCGCACTGTTGATGCCAATTATGAACGCTATATCGTTGAAGCTGATATCTCGCTAGATATTCCAGTCACTGTTAAAGGACTGGGCAGTTATGATCATGTCCACACTTACGATATTGAAGTCGAAGAAGCTCATTGTTTCTATTGTGATGGCTATCTGACACATAATAGTGCTGGCATGAGGCAAGGTTCTAGCGAAGATAGTTTGTTCGCCGATGCCAAAGATAATTTATGGCAGCAAGATGAAAATGGCAACTGGCGAATTGATCCAGAGCGTGATGCACTTAGGATGGCAAATCATACCAGAGTTTTTCACCGCAAGCCAACATTAGAAGAATGTATTGATGCTGTCCGCAAACAGTATTACAGTGGCGAGGGAGCGATTCAATGGGCTGGTGAAGCTGTGGCGCGATCGAACATTGATTTGCTGCCAACTCCTAACTTAAAGATTGATTTCTTGAAAGCTTACGAACAAGGATCAGCAAAACAGTGGTTACAGGAACGTTATCCAAATCTTGATGCTAATGAGTTAGAACATCGTTTGCAGCGATATGCTTTAAATCCGTGTGGTAAGTGATTTTGCCTCACGTTAAAAACCTCGCAAAAACGGGGAAAGCTGAGATGCTAATCCCGTGGTAATCAAAGGAATTAAAAAGCCTTTGACACCGTACAGCGTAGAGAGTGAAACTGGATTACCCAAAAATTGGTGTCTAGAATATAATCTCTCCAAGAGTGCGGGGGCGTATGTGACAAGTACTTTCTAGTTGCAAGTAAACCATCTGGCAGAAAGAAATTTCTCTATTACTTGAGGTCATATATGCAAAATGTATGCGGAACTACTGCGAATAATCAAGCAGTAGAGCTAGGGGATAAAAAGCCTCTAGGATAACAAATTTGGAAATCATCGGCAGTAACTTCCACTGCAATCTTTCAGAGGTTCACCTGAATCAAATTGACCCACATAACTACAAAGAACAAGAGGAGGCTTTCACTGCTGGGGCGTTATCTGTAGCAGCACTTTTAAATCACAAATTCCTAGAACCACGCTATCAATATAGCCGTGAGTTAGATCCGATTGTCGGAGTTTCTTTTACAGGTTTATTTGATTTCTTTGTCCATGCTTTTGGTGTTGATTGGCTGCGCTGGTGGGAAGAAGGAAGACCCGCAACTGCACAAGGATTAGCTTTCAAACGTGAGGAAAAGAAATACTTAAGTTCTTGGAAAGATATTGTACATCGGGTTGTTTGGGATTATTGCGATCGCCACAATCTCAAACGTCCAAATCGTTGTACCACAGTCCAACCTAGCGGCACTAAAGCTTTATTAACTAATGCTAGTTCAGGATGGCATCCCCCCAAAGCACAAAGATTTATTCGCCGCATTACCTTTGGCAAAAATGACCCAGTAGCCTTAGCTTGTATTGACTATGGTTACAATGTTATTCCCTCTCAATCTGACAAAGATGAACAGGGTAATTTACTTAACGATCCCTTTGATTCACGGGTAAGTGAATGGTTAGTAGAAATCCCGGTTTCTGTATCTTGGGCTGATTTACCTGGGGCTGATGAAATTGATGTTTCTAAATTTTCAGTTTTAGCCCAATTTGATTTTGTTCTCCAGGTTCAACGCTGGTATGTTACTCACAATACATCAGCTACTTTGGAACTTCGCTCTGAAGAAATAGAGAGCCTTGGAGAGCGCATCTACGAAACTATCCAGAGTGATGAAGGATATATTTCAGCAGCTCTTTTAGCTCGTTTTGACGATCTGCAATCATTCCCACGTTTGCCATTTGAACCAATAGACAAATCAACGTGCGATCGCTTAAATCAGGAGGTGAAAGCACGGCGCAAAACAGATGATTTCTGTGCAGTTCTAAGCCGTTACGATTTAGGCGAAATGACAGAAGCTGGACCTAGTGGTTGTGATTCTGATAAGTGTATGTTTCCCGATCAACAACCAAGTTCATAAGGCGAAATGACTAGGGATTAGGGACTGGGGGCTGGGAAGCGGGGGAGAAGAATTAATAATCAATACCCAATGCCCATGCCCCTAACACGTTACGATCAATTAAAAAGTAATAATTTTTTACGGCAGTACAAGGAGTCTCTTAATGTTCATTACTGAATTGTCACCTATATTCAAAGAATTTACTCAGCATCCAGTCTCATTTGTGGGTGGGTTCTTCTCTGGTATACTTCGGCTCAATCTTGCTGACGATCCTGTCAAAAACTGGCTGGATACACAGATCCGCTCAAATAGTTACACTGCTACCACGAGGGACGCACATAACGGCAAAGCCACTGGCCCCCAGCAGATTTCGATTGACTAAAAACTCATACCATGCTTAGTTGAACTTACTACAAAACAGGGAGTTAGTGCTGTCGGCAGCACTAACTCCTAAGTTATACAATGATTATTTGATTTTTTGGCAGCCCTTTACTCCTTGATTGGTACCCTGAGCATAAGCGCGCCTACTAAGTCCGGCGTGGGACCTGCCGCGAAATTGAGGTGGCAAAGTGCACATTTCGGACTGAAGTTGCTCAGAGGGATCGAGCGTCGATAATACCACTTATTCCCCACGCGCTGAACAGAGGTGTATGTCTGCCCCACCATTGCCAGAGCGTTTGCCTGACGCTCGAAATTGTCGAGGGGGCGATCGCTTTCCTCGAGCGGATTAAGGGTGCCGACTAACCGCATATCTTTATTTTGATCGTTAAAAATCAGCGAGATGGAGTCCTTACCCTGCTCTACGTTATCCGCCGTAGTCTCGGCGAACTCTTGCGTCAGCGCCGCGAACAACGTGTTGAGCATTAGATCGCTCGTCTGTTCGGCGAACGTAACTTGCCCAGTTGGGGGTGGATAGTTATAACCAAGGGCAATTGACGTGAAACCTGACCCGATAACGAACACCAGCACAAAAATTCCGTAGCTGACTAGCTTTCTCAGACGCATTCTCTTAATCCTTTGATTTTGTATTGTTCCTGACTCAGCAACTTGGCATTACGGATAGAGCTTTTCAGCAAAGCCACAGCCTATCAAGACTAACCCCACTCAGTCTTCGTCAGGTTATAGCTTAATTATGTAGAATTATATGAGAATTTATCAGAGAAAATACTACTATCTTTCCTATCTTTTTGATACCTTTATAAACCAAAGTACCTTCTTTGATGATCGCGGTATATACTTCACACGAGAGCGATCGCAGATGATCGTAAATCTGAGAGAATAACTAAAAAGTGCATCAGTTGAATTTACCTACAGCTATTAAAAACCTGAAAGAATGTTTCTAAGCATAACCTTCCATTTCATCAACCATGACTTTCGTTGTGTCAAAGGCAGACGCAGTTAGTTATGAAAAATAATGACAACTTTGTATTACGTAATACTTGGTACTATGCTTTGCCTAGCGATCAGATCAAGCCAGGTATGATGATCAGCCGCATCTTTTTAGGAGAACCTGTGCTGTTAGTCCGCAGTCAGGATGGCAAAGTCTCTGCCATGCGGGATATTTGTCCCCATCGTGGTGTGCCCTTGAGTTGTGGTCGATTTAATGGGCAGGAAGTGGAATGCTGCTACCACGGTTGGCGCTTTAATCAGGCTGGATGCTGCACAGCAATTCCATCTCTTGTGGAAGAGCAAGAGATGGATTTGAGTCGTTTTGATGTAGAATCATACACAATTCGGGAAGCTCAAGGAAATATCTGGATATATATGGCAGACCCGGATAACCCTCAACCTGCTTCTGAGATGGAGATTCCGGTGATTCCTGGGTTTGATGAGCGATTGCCGCAGTTTGTGAAAATCGTCAGGTTTCCTTGTTTTATAGATCATGCGGTGGTAGGTCTAATGGACCCTGCCCACTCCCCCTATGTTCATCGCGCTTGGTGGTGGCGAAATGAGCAACTGCACGAGGAAGTAAAGCAATTTGACGCTTCGCCCTACGGCTTTACAATGCGACGACACCGATTACCAGAGAATGGCGGTCGATTATACTGGCTAATTGGCGGTGGTCTACCGGAAACGGAGATTTCTTTTCGTTTACCTGGAGTCAGAATCGAAGAAACTACTATCGGAAACCATCGAGTCTGTAATTTGACCGCAGTTACACCCATTTCAGACACAGAAACTGAGGTAACTTTTGCTCTTTACTGGACACTTCCTTGGGTGCGATTTTTCAAGCCAGTAATGCATATATTGGCGCAAACCTTCATTGGACAAGATCGAACGGTAGTAGAAAAGCAGCAGATTGGACTTAAATATAATCCTGTGTTGCGATTGATTAAGGACTCAGATATGCAAGCGCTTTGGTATTACCAGTTAAAGCGGGAATATGCTCGGTCTGTCGCTGAAGGACGAGAATTTGTGAACCCTGTTAAGGGTCAGATACTCCGTTGGCGTGCTTAAAACAGACTAGAAACTCCCAAATTCCAGAAGAAAACCGGACTGTTGAGTTTGTCTTTAACTTCAACAGTGAGCCATTGTATAATTGTTGCTTTTTTGTTGAGGATAAATGTGAATAAACGGGTATTGTTTGGGTAGTTCGTTCATAGACGTTTGACCGGGGAAATTCACTGATTCCCCCGCTTTTTCTTACTGCCGTAGTTGTGTTTGATGAGTTGAAATCATGCGTCGCGTTTGGGCTTCAGGTTTATAAGTGTGTTCGCCTTCCACAACCCCCAACGCCTCTTCAAACGGTTGAGTCGCCGCCAAACAAGTTAGCCCCTCAAAACATAAAGCTTCGACTCGAACTTCACCAGTGACGGAATCAAAATGTATCAGTATTGAAGGTTCCATATCTATCTCCGTGCGTATTGTTTAACTTCCTGATGTCCGGCAAAAGTGAGGCGTAAAGTTTGTACAGTGCCATTGCTTTGTTCTGCGATCGCACATTCTCCAAACTGCTCCTGCAATTCAAGAGCTTTAGCGCGTACCATTCGTTTCCCATAAGCCAGCATCAGTTTATGGCTGAAGAAGTCCTGTCCTAACTTCGGGACTGTCTCATAATGATTATCATTATTATTTTGTGGTGATTTTATTTTTTGGAAGTCCCTAAACCAATAACATAGCATTCCGCGATCGCTTCACTGCTGTTTGTAACTCCTCCGACAACCAGCTATCAAATTGCGGATAAACTGGCGATCGCGGCACCAATTTCCACCCCGCAGGTTGTAAAATATTTCTTAATGCTTGTTCCTGAATATGGGGATAATCAGGATTCACTTCATCTTTTGGCCCAATTCCGCCCAAATCTCGCGCACCAGCTTCGATACAAGCGAGTAACCATCGTTCATCTTTAACTAAATTCGGCGGAATTTGAATACTAATATCTGATGGTAAAATCTGACGCGCTTTAGCAATTACTTCTGGTAACTGATGGGGATCAAAAGGTGGTGCATCAAAAGTTTGCTGATGTCCTGGACTATGAGGTTGTAGGATAACTTCTTGAATGTGGTGATAACGTTGATGCAAGTCAGATATAGCTTCCAAAGTTTCCCACCAATCATCAGCAGTTTCCCCAATTCCTAACAGTAATCCTGTTGTAAAGGGAATCTGCAACTCTCCCGCCCATTGCAATTGTTGTAAACGGACTTCAGGTAATTTACTCGGTGCGTGCCGATGTACACTATTTAACAATGTTGGCGTTAACTGTTCCAACATCAGTCCCATCGAAACATTTACACCCTTGAGCTTTTGCATTTCCTCAAAACTCAGTGGACCCGCATTTGTGTGTGGTAAAAACCCCATTGAAAGCGCTAATTCACACAAATCATAAATCCTCTGAAACCACGCATCACGCCTTGGTGAATGGGGATGCACTTCACCACTAAGTATAAGTATTTCACAGACTTTTCCGCTTTGAAGCGGCTTTAAAATACTGTTTGCATCTGAAAGACTCATCCAGGGACTTTTACCCGGTTCACTGCGAAAGTTGCAATAACTACAGCGATTAAAGCACTCGTAAGTCGGAACAATTGTATAAGCAGGGCTATAGGTGACAAGATGAGAATTATTAATTGGCATAAGCAGAATAATCTAAAATAATGCCTTGCTCAAACTATAGATTACCGTATTACTCTTGTTGCGATGATATTAGATAAACAAAATCTATTTTGTTTGGTAAGTCTCTGGTAACTGCCACCAAGGAACATGGGGATACTCGTGATGTTCCTCGTGGTAGCCAAAATGATAGCACGTAATAAATGACCACCAAATTGGACGCGGAATAGTTTGGGAGCAATGAGGCTGAATATAACCTCCTATGGGTTCGCTATGAGGTAGAAAAGTACCAAAATAAAATAATTGCAATGAACTTAAAACCGAAGGAATCACCCAAAAATTTGTTAGATTCTCACTGGGTATATGGAGTATATTTTTAGCAAAGTTATAAATAATACTTAGGGCAATTATCTGTCCCCAACTCCAGTAATTTTTCATAAAATGAAAATACCAAGTAAATAAATTTTTGTATTTCCCATTATGAAAATCTGGGTCTGTCTGACTTGCTGGATTGTTGTGATGCAGCCAATGTTTTTTCAATAATTTTTTATAGGGTAAAAGACCATAAAGAGATAAGGTTAATGTCCCAATAAGATGATTAATTTTGATGTTCTGGGGAAACACTACCCCATGCATGGCATCATGAGATGTAATAAATAACCCTGTATACAAAAATGTTTGCCATATTATAACAGGCAATAACATCCAAAATTTTAACTTGGAGATGTCAAGGGAAAGTAATAAACTGAGGCTAATGACCCATACGCTAACAATAACAATAGCAATGAAAAGTCCCTTAAATTGAGATTTACTTTTCACTACTGGGGTCAGTTTTGTTTGATGACTGGGTGGTTGTTCTAACTGGATCACGCTTTTACTCCGCCTAACATTCAGATGAAAATTCCCAAAATATACTCATGACAAAAATATTCAACCACTAGCTGGTAAACTCTATAGTGGCTAGTGTTTTACAGTGGAAAATCCCAATTCTCTATAATATGTATAAATATTAAGATACTTTAACTAGTATTACACAAATAACCACTATTCTAAAAGCGAATATAAAGGTCATGTAATTTTAACCAACCTCGCTACAGTATGCAGTTCATGACGGCTACTTAAGATAAAGACGTGAGGAAAAAACTCACGCCTTTTTATTTAAACTTTTTTCCCACAGGCTGCTAAAAGTTCCAGAACAACTCCATTTGTCCAGCCGAAGCCAATTTCGTTAGAACTATATCCAAAGCAGATTTCATCGGAGACGTTAGCAGAACAGCGTTCAACATCATATTTCTCAACAATGGTGTTATGACGCTCGAATTCCTTAATCACCATAGCCAAGAATTTATTCGCAATGCGATCGCCTTCTGGATGAAATCCATAACGGTAAAGTCCCAAAACGGCAATTAACGTCAATGGTGCCCAACCAAAGGGGGCATCCCACTGGTTTCCGGTGACACGAGTACTGGTCAAAATTCCACCTGGGGCTTCAAATAAAGAGAGGTTTTCGGCGACGCGCTGGGCTTGGGCTGGAGAAGCAATTCCTAGCCAAAGAGGATAAAACGTGGTAGCAAATTCGTAGCGACGGCGTTCTCCACTCTGGAAATGATAGTCCAAATATATTCCTTGTTCTTCATCCCAGAGAAACTGATCGATGCGATCGCGGCGGACATCTGCGCGATCGCGCCATTGTTGTTGCAGTTCTTCGTTCCCCAGAATATCGTTAATTTTGGCTAAATCTTGTTCTACCTGATACAGCAAACTGTTGAGGCACACAGGAGCATAGTGGAGGATATCAGCACTGAAGGGGCCAAATCGGTTGGTGATATCAAAACCGGACTCGCGCATTGTGCGATCGCCCTTGTAAAATAGGTGGGTCAGTTCGTCATTTTCTCGGTTGTAGTAAAGACTGACATCATAATCGTCAACCTCAAAAGTTTTATAGTATTCTTTAACGCGATCGTAGTGACTTTTTCCTTCCTCATCCCGTTCGGAGAACAAAACTTCTGGCGCGGGGCCTTCCCCAAAGGCATAGAATCGGGATAAGCCTGTTGCGGCATTTAAGTGAGGCGGTACTACCCAGTAATAGTAAAACTGCTCTAAAAGCGGTACGGTTGACTTTAACCACTCTTCATCCTGGGTGTGCTGGAATAGCGCCAAAACCATCATACTCAGGACGGGGGGCTGCGATCGCGACAGCATATAAGTCCGGTTGGAATTTAGGATAGTGCCATAATGCTGCACTTGGTACAGTAGTTGGTCTACTTGGCTTTGGGCTAGCTCCCATTCCCCATCGCGCAAAAGTCCCAGTAATATAAAGTAGCTGTCCCAGCCATACATTTCGTTAAAGCGGCCACCGGGTACGACATAAGGCCCTGGTAGGTAGAGCAATCCATGATCTTTAATTGCCTCCACTTCCGTCGGTAGAGTGCGAATTTCAATTCGTTGCATATCCTTGGTAGATAGCGATCGCTCCAATACATTCTGAATGTTGGGACAATCTTCTGAGGGTGAAATGTAAACGATCCAAGGAGTTTCTGTTTTGTGGTCTAACTTGGTATCCTTTGCAGATTGTAATAAGTGTTCGTGCGATCGCGTTAAGGTTTTCCAGGTTTTTTTGATATGGGCGCGCACGGTGTCTATCTGGGCGGTGGTGGGTGTGGTCATATTTGTGATTATTTTTTTAACGCAAAGGAACGCAAGGGGAACCGCAGAGGAACGCAGAGTTTTTACGGGGTTTTCTCTGCGTCTCTGCGTCTCTGCGTGAGAAATATTTATCTTTTTACTCAGCAGTACTAATTAATAGAGCAACTGGAAAATGAGTGAGGGCAGATGCGATAGATAATGTTCCTGTAGTCTGTAAGGGTTGCTGAGTTAGGACGTTTTTCCAGGTTCCAGGGGGTAATTGTAGGTGTGTATCTTGCCAAACTGACTCGCCCAAGGGATTTTCTTCAGGCTGGATGAGACTAGTTAAGAAGCGAGGCGCGATCGCGATCGCTGTTTGATTCCCCTCCCGCCGCGCAAAGGCGATAATGTGATTGGCATAAGTTCCCTGAACCTCTAATGGCAGATAGTCGCCATCCTGAAATAATGAGACGTAGTTTGTTCTGGCTTGGAGTAATTGAGCCGTCAAAAACAGTTTGATTCTGCCGTCGGTTTTGTCGTTCAGTAACTCCTGAATTAGTCCGAGAATATCTGTTTTTACTTGCTCACGGATGGCGTTTAAGTAAGTACGTCGCTGTTCAAAATCCACGGGACGGCGATTGTCTGGGTCTACTAAACTTAATTCCCAGAGTTCCGTTCCTTGGTATAAATCGGGTACACCTGGCGCAGTAATCTTTAGTAGAGTTTGGGAAAGGGAATTAAATACACCATAGTCTGCAATTCGCTGTTGAAAGGGACGAAAGGCTTCTAGGAATTCCCCTGAGATGGCAGGATCAAGTACTTTCTCAATAAAAGAAGTACACGCCTTTTCATACTCGCTATCAGGCCGCAACCACGCTGTATGGACTTTCGCTTCTCGAATTGCCTTGATTATATAGTCCTTTACCCGTTCCACAAAGGACTCATGTTCATGTTCTGCAAAGGGAAATGCCCCTACCAGGGTTTGATAGAGAAAATACTCATCGTTGCGATCGGGCATAGCAAACCCGTGACGATCGCTACGATTTCCTTGATTCATGGTACTCCAAGTATTTACTTGTTGCTCCCACTCATCGGGAATTTCTGATAGCACATTCAACCTAGCCCGGACATCTTCACCGCGCTTGGTATCGTGGGTGGCTGTGGTGTTCATCGTGTGAGGCCATGTTGCTTGGTGCTTTTGGTTAAAACTGTGGAAGTCAGCTACAGAGATGCCAAAATGACCGGGATTACCCCCCACTTCATTCAGCGATAGCAACCGATTATAAACGTATAGTGTGGTGTCTTCTACGCCTTTCGCCATCAAAGGGCCACTGTATTGCTGCATCCGCAAGACGAAATATATCCACTGATCGCGTTCTGTTTGAGTCAGAGAATTATCAAACTCTAGCAGCATTAACTTTTCAATAAAGGTCAATTCGTGCTGCAATAGGGGCGCTTGTTCTTTGGCTTGGTTAATTACTTTTTGAATGGTAGCGCGATCGCTATCTCCAATTCCATCGGGGGTAATATAGGTGCGGTAAATTGGGAACAGTGTCAAAACTTCAGCGATCGCTCTTTTTAGTCCATTCAGTGTAAAATCATTGCCATAGCGATATTTGCTAGAAATATTCTTTAACAAAAGAGCCAGATTGTCAATATCACCTGCCAAATTCTTTTCTAATATCAGGTGCTTTTTCTCCTTTACTACTGAGGCATAGTCTACTCTTGAACCAATAAAGTTATGGTAAATTTTATCGAACTGCGATTGATTTTTGGTTAGACAAAATACGCCATTTACATAGTTTAAAAAGTCATATCCCGATGTTCCTTCAATTGCCCAATCTTGTGGTAAGTCTTCGGTGAGTTCCAAAATTTTCTCAACAGTGATATAAACATCGCCGACTTTTTTCTGTAGCCGTTGAAGATACTGGATAGGGTTATAAAGTCCATCAATATGGTCAATGCGTAAACCTGTAAATTTGCCCTCCTCAACCAACTTTTGAATCAGGCTGTGGGTATTATTAAAGACCCGCAGTTCTTCAACTTTAACGGAAATCAGTTCATTGACAGTAAAGAAACGGCGGTAGTTCATTTCCTCCGCTCCAACTTTCCAGAAGGCGAGACGGTAAAACTGGTCATTCAGTAAGTCATCTAGCAGATTAAAACTATCTGAATTACCTGCTTCTCCGTTGAAAGTTTGGAGATTTTCGTCAATGAACTCGCGGATGGCATCGTTTGTGGTGTAGAGTTCCCAAATCAATCCTTTAATAAATGCGATTTGGTCTTGTCGCTGTTTTCCTGCAACCTCTGAAGGCACACTTTTGAGAATATACAAAATCCCCAATAGCTTAATAAAATCAGGGTGATTGCGTCCCAGTGTCCGGGTGAGTTTACCCAAATTATGAGTGATAAATTTTGTGTAAGATTCTAACCGCAGTGGCAATTTCAAGCTGTAATAATTTACGGTTAAACCGTTCTGTTCGTATTGCAGTTGAATGTGTCCGTTTTCGAGGGATGCACCATAGAAGTCTCCCAGCAACGGAGCCAGAACTCGCTCTTGGCGATCGCCAAAGGGAGCATTCCAAGAAAGGTCGAAGTAATCAGTATATGTGGAATCTGGCCCGTGTTCTAATACATCCATTAAATAATCGTTTTCGCTGGTATAGGCCATGTGGTTTGGCACAATATCTTGTAACCAACCCATACCAAGGGATTGTATTTCGCTGACTAATGCATCAAAAGACTCGTTAGTTCCTAATTCTGGGTTTAATTGAGTAGCATCTACTATATCGTAGCCATGCGTACTTCCGGATCGGGCTTTGAATATGGGAGAAGCATATAAATCAGAAATGCCTAAATCTGCTAAATAAGCAGCGATCGCTCTGGCATTGTCAAAGCCAAACTGAGGTGTAAACTGAATTCGATAGGTGGCGGTAGGAATTCGCATGAGTTTGTTGTTTCTAGCGGGTGATGGAGAGTGGGAAGTGGAGAGTTTGAGCCTTTGAGGGTGGAAGTTGACCTTCTGAGGGTGAAAGTTGACCTTCTGAGGGTGAAAGTTGCACCTTTGAGCTTAAAACTTTGGCGTTGCTGAATTTGGATATAAAACAATACGGTTCAGTTAAGGGCTAATTGTACAAAATTGTGGGTTTTAGAGACGCGATAAATCGCCGTCTCTACAAGTGTTTTGGTCTTATCTGGACTGTATTTGGATATAAAATTCAACTATTTTCAACCCTTACTCTCTGCGCCTCTGCGCCTCTGCGTGAGGCAAATTTGCATTTTCAATCAGCAACGCCAAAACTTCAAGTTCTAACTTTCCCTCTCATCCCCCTTCATACAGGACTATACTGGTAGCTTTTATTTTCAGTTCTTGTCCGACAGATAAATATTCAGCAGTTTCAGAACCAGTCCCAGACCATGAGGTATCTGCTGAATCTAATAGTTTATGAGCATTACGCTCAATTGGCAGAGTCACTGTGACTGGAGACGAATTAAAATTCATCACAAATATTAGTTCGCTCGATTCGCACCAACGACGCACGACGACCAATTGCTTCTCTTCATCGCTAGTCGCTTGAATGAAGTTGCGGTCTTGTTTCAAAAGTGCTGGATGCGTCTTGCGTAAATTAATTAACTGGCGATACCAATCCCACAGAACTTTGTGGTTGCCATTATTGCGTAATTGCCAATTGAGTTTAGAACGCAGAAAAGTTTCTGCCGATTCGGGATCTGGGGGATCATCTGCATAGTGAAATGCTTCAAATTCTTGTTTACGTCCGGCTCGAACAGCTTGAATTAAATCGGGATCGGAGTGACTAACAAAGTAAATAAAGGGTGCTGTTTCTCCATATTCTTCTCCCATGAATAACAGGGGTAAATTGGGCGACAGCAACACAGCGCCAGCAGCTAACTTTAATCCCTCAAAAGAGATGCGTTGGCTGAGGCGTTCGCCTTTCATTTGATTGCCGATTTGATCGTGATTCTGGATGCAGACAGAAAACTGTGATGGTGAGCGATCGCGGCAAGATATACCATGAAATCGTTTGCGATCGGGCGAATATTTCCAATCGTAAATAAAAGTATTATTATAAGCTTTTGCCAGATCAGCCAACTGCCCAAAATCTTGATAATATCCTTGGCGATCGCCTGTTAAAAGTCCGTGTAATGCGTGGTGAAAATCATCACTCCACTGAGCATCGATTCCATACCCACCCAATTCTGCTGGACGAATTATTTGCGGATTATTTAGGTCACTTTCCGCAATTAGATGGCGTTTCCATGTTTGCCCTTGTTGTGAGAAATTATGAACCGCTTGGGCCAGTTCCCATAAAAAATGCTTCGCGCCCAAGTCGTAAATTGCTTGAATTGCATCAAGCCGCAATGCATCAATGTGGAACTCGCGCAACCAGTAAAGCGCATTTTGGATGAAATAGTTTCGCACGCCCTGACTATGGGCATTGTCGAAATTCATCGCATCGCCCCACGGCGTTTTATAGCTTTTAGTAAAGTAGGGCGCGAACTGATTCATATAGTTGCCTTCTGGCCCAAAGTGGTTATACACCACATCCAATACAACAGCAATGTCGTGTTGGTGGCAAGCATTTACCAGTTGCTTTAGTTCGGCTGGGCTACCGTAGGAATTTTGGACAGCAAAAGGGTAAACGCCGTCATAGCCCCAGTTGCGATATGTCAAAGAGGCTTCAATATGAGTATCTCCCGGAAACTGAGCGATCGGCATAATTTCAATGGCGTTAATTCCCAGTTCTCTGAGTTCCGGTAATCGGGGAATAATTGCGGTAAAACTTCCTTCAGGCGTGAATGTCCCAACATGGAGTTCGTAGAAAATCATCGACTCCAAAGAAATGCCAGCCCAAGCTTCATCAGTCCATTCAAACTGTTGATCGACAATTTGAGACGGCCCATGTACCCCTTCAGGCTGATACTGCGACACCGGATCGGCAAAGGCATCTTGACCATTTAAGACATACCGATAAAGCGTACCTGGATACACATCGCTCACTTTTGTTTGCCAGTATCCCTCAGACTGCGGCTTGAGTGGAATTAGCTGCTGTTCTGGCGTTAAAATTTTTACCGTGACGCTATCTAGTAGCGGCGACCAAACTGTAAATTCACACTCTCCGTCACCCAAGTAGTTAGCACCAATTCTCACGCAGTATCCTCCCATCAGGTTCTATGTTGTGCCGAATTGTGGCGCGATGGCAAATGTCATTGATTGCACAATGTTTACAAACACGCCAGATAGCATAATGGTTGGTCTAGCAGACTTTTTGCTAGCACCTGGAGGCGGATTTTTGACAAAAAAAATTCTGTCTAATGACAAATTTAGTTGTGAGTGATTTAGATTCGTTAGTTAGGTTGCGGGTTTTTGTAGCCTTGGCGAATAGAATTCGCGGCTAGACAAACAAAGTCCGCCTCCGCGGACTAACAAATATAGGCTTTGAAATCCACGGAGGTAGGTTTTGCTTGTGTAGCTGTGGTTTCTAAGCACCTATTTAACTTAAGTTGACTTGCAGCTACCATCCGCGCAGTACGATGATTGATAAGTATTAGAACGCTTGCCAAAGATGGTGTAGCGGTTATCGCGGATTTGTTCGTAAAAGCGATCGCCTACCCATTTCATCCCCGGTAATGCCCGATAAGCGTCTACAAATATGCTTCCTACTGGCAATAACCGCCCAATTTCTTCTGCTGCATTACTACCTTGCCAACGTCTTTGGGGTTCATTACCATCAATTAAAATCATCCCCTGTTCACAGTCTTGGGCTGTAATTCCCCACTGTAAAAGTGTCTGCTGATCTTGCATGGGTGCGTAGCGAAACAACTTTCCTTGGTCTAAGGTTTCTAGCGATCGCACTAATGTAACGCAGAGATTACAATTTCCGTCGTAGATTACGTAGTAATTCATAGAAATAATAGCTCTTTTACAATTACAAGTAAGACGTGTCTAAACACAACTTTGGTATTTTAGCTTAGAAAACCGTGGCGATCGTCAAATATGTATAATGTCGTCGAGTTTAAGTTGTAAATTTGGCAAGATATCAGAAGAAATAGTATCTCTTAAGCGATATTGTTGCTGCTGGTACACACCGTTAATTAACTGACAAACGGTGAATGTAGGTTGTTTGGGATTGCCGATAAATTGCAAACCACCTAAGCCACGAAAGTCCACAATCCAATATTCAGGGATGTCAAGAAAAGCATATTCTTCCACTTTTCTGGCATAATCATCTTGCCAATTTGTACTTACAACTTCAGCAACAAGTTTGATTGTACTGCCGTTACAAACAATAGGTTCTCTTTGCCAGAGCGGTTCTTTACTAAGTTCTGCTTTATCTAAAACGATTACGTCAGGACGCAGCGCTGTAGCAACAGCCGTAGGTGGTTTAATTAAACAACTTTTTGGAACTAGCCAGTTTAAATTAGAATTAAAAATTTCGACATAGATTCTACCAGCAATACTACCTGCGACAGATTCATGTGGGCCTGTAGGTTCCATGTCTCTTAGTTGTCCGTCGATTAATTCGTAGCGTGAATTGTCACCATATTGGGCTATAAATTCATCGAAGGTAAATAGTTTGGGCGAGGTGTAGGTCATAGGTCTTGTTTTGACTTGACGTAGGCTTATTGTAGCGATTCCCGTTGCAAAGTAGATCAAGGAATAAAAGTTTTAGAAAATTATTGTATTAAGTCTTACATCACTAAAGTCACGAATTGCGATCGCTCTGGCCTCACTAAAGCAGTGCAACGTTTAAATGAAGTGAGTCAAATTGAACTGGGTTTTCGCCATGACTTTTTACAAAGTGATCCAATTCGCGATCGCCTTTTCAGTGGTACATTCAATACCATAGAAAACCATCGTATCTAACCTACTAGTCACAAACCTTAACACATTCAATTGTTAATTCCATCTGTCGTCAGAGAGTTTCGCATAGCCCACAAGTATCTGTAGAGTTAATTGTAAAAGGTACTAACGTAGAATCATGAGCGACAACACCATTTCATCACGTCTATACCCTACCCGCATTGACATTCCCGCCGAAGCGCGAGTGCAAATTGTGGTACTGCTTAACCAAAGCTTGGCAGCTACTTCGGATCTGAAAACCCAAGCAAAGCAAGCGCACTGGAATGTTAAAGGAACTGACTTCTATCAGCTACACCTATTATTTGATGAACTTGCTGGGGAATTGGAAGAGTACATCGATATGGTAGCTGAACGCATCACAGCTTTAGGTGGATATGCTTTTGGAACAGTCCGCGCTGCTGCTAGTAATTCAATTCTGCCAGAATATGCCTTAGATATTTTGGATGGCAAAGATCATGTAACAGCGTTGTCAGATCGCTTTGCACTTTATGCTAAACATATCCGAGAAGCGATCGCTACAACTGATGAATTAGACGACCTCGATACAGCCGACCTTTACACTGAAATTTCTCGCACCATTGACAAACGACTCTGGTTCTTAGAAGCTCATCTGCAAGTAGCAGAAATTAAGGCAGAGAATGGCAAAGCGGATACTACTAAAACTCAAAAGACACCTACTGCTGTAAGATAAGCATTTGTGAGAAAAGTAGCCTTTCTTAAATCTAGTAGTAACTTTTTGGTAAGTACGTCACTTTTAAGTGCGTACTTTTCATTTTATATCCCATATTTCGCACTTCAATTAATAGTGTTTAACTCGTCCTATTATTCAGAATATATAGGACTCATATCTGATTTCTGAACAAGATTTCAGATAAAATAGGCTTTTCAGTCCCACTATATTTTCAAAAATCAAATCGGAGTCCTACTATTACCCTTTCATGTTGAATTAATTGTATTTTATTCTGGCATCAAGACCATAGGAGCGGAGCATTTTGGTTAGCATTTCTGCTTGTGCGCGATCGCTAAATGTCCCAGCATTCACATAATCCCCTAGATTGGATTTTTCTGTAACAGCATTGGGTATATATTGTTGCACTTTAATCAGAGTATCATTATTGGAAATTGGCACTATTACTCTGTAAGGATTATTAGCAACTAATGTGTTGCCATTAATCTTAGGTGCTAGATAGTCATTAGTAGGAGGTAATACGTAAGGATTATTTTCAGGTATTACATAGCCATTGGTAACAGGTACTACATAACGATTAGTCTCAGCAGAATTGCCCACAGTTGAGCTATTCAATCCTAATGCTTGCCAAGTTTGCAAATCTACATTTCCAGTAGAATTAAGTCGAGAATATTGCTGGAATGCAGTTACAGATTGTCTGGTGTAATCGTTGAAATAACCATCAGGATTGGTATTAGAGAAGCCTAACCGCAACAAACGCTCTTGAACTAATCTGACATTTTCTCCTTGATCGCCTACAGTCAAATAATTTCTGCCTGGTTGTTGATTAGGATATCCACCATTTGCGGCTATACGGACTGCTTGCAAGACTTGGGCATTAGCGATGCCATCAACAGGTAGTCGATAATTTCGCTGGAATCCGATGACAGCTTCTCTAGTCAGTGGGCCAATATTCCCAGTCGCATTAGTATTAAAGTAACCTAGCTGCCGCAAACGTACTTGTAATTCTCTGACTTGTTGAGTAGAGAGACTTGTCCTACCTGGATTCGGAGAGGAACCTAGTAGTGCATTCCAAGTTTGTTGATTCACAATTCCATTAGCAGGTATACGATAATTTCGCTGGAATCGGATGACAGCTTCTTTAGTAATTTGCCCAAAATTCCCAGTGGGATTAGCATTAAAGTAGTCTAACTGTCGTAGACGCTGTTGCAACCTTGTCACGGCTGCGCCAGTTTTACCTTGAGATAGAACAGGATATGCGCTACTGGTATTTCTATTAGAAGTTCTACTTTGACAGGCTTGTTGCAAGGCTCGTTGAGTACTAATACCCACAACCCCATCAGCAGGTATTCTATTAGCTTGCTGGAATTTGATCACAGCATTCTGAGTCAAGCTAGCAAACTTACCACTCACCGGGCCGTTAAAGTAACCTAACTTTTTTAAACACCTCTGGTTACTGCTAACTCCAGATCCCTTACTTCCTATTTTCTGAAGTGCTAAAGCTTGCCCAGCAATACTTAAAAGCCCCATAGTCAGTGCCACAGACAAAAGACGCATTGGCGCACTGCTAGATAACTTTCTCCAATTCAAAAATTTGAAATTAGCTATGGTAGGAACAAGCTTGATGCTTTCGGATGCCTCGTAGACTAAGGCGAACTTGGTTAAGTAGCTATCTACCCCTGTTTTCACTTGCTTTTTTGAAGTTGTGGCTACGCAAAATTATACCACTTTCTCTGTGTTGTATTTGGTTTCCGTATGATTCTTTACAAGTAATTTTCCCAGATGAGATGAAATACAAGCTTCTGTAAAGGGAATAATAATCAATGTAAAGCTTTGGAGACTTATTTTTTATTTCTATCTGGGTTTCAAGCATGAGCAACGCAGACAAATTCAGCTTCATTTTCGGTGGACGACTATCATCCAGTGCTGCATAAATGCTCGACCATTGCCGTCGAAATACTGGGCTTTGTGACAAGCTTACAAATGATGGGATACTCGGACTTGTTAATATTGCATCCATCAATTCAAATACTGCATCTTTAGCCTTCCCCAAACTATCGTAGATAGCTTGGCGGAATTTTTCTAGTTGTGTCAGGATCATCGCGTCAATGATTTATCGATTACTTTCATTGACTTTACGGCAGTCTGACCTTTGCCATATATAGCAATCCTAAATCATTCGTGAAAAATTAGATCCCCGACTTGTTCGAGAAGTCGGGGATCTGGACATCGCGCATTTTCACAACTCATTGTTTTCCTGCCATAGTAGGATTACACTTGTAGTTTAGTTCGAGGCTGCGATCGCCGCGTCTATCTTTAGGACTTTCATCTCACTCCTAACTCTTAACTTTCTTTGTATGCCAGAACAACAGCAGTGGACTATAGCAGCAACTGAACAACCCCCTAATCAGTTCATCCAAGCGGTAAAACAGTATACACCTGCATCAAATGGACTGTATGCAGCGCAATTGTTATGGCAACGAGGAATTAAAGATAATCAACAATTAGCAGCTTTTATTAATTATAAAGCTTATCAACCAGCGAGTCCGTTTGAGTTTGGCCAAGAAATGCATCTAGCGATCGCCCGGTTGCAACAGGTATATAATACTAAAGAAAAAATTGCTATTTGGGGAGATTTCGATGCCGATGGGATTACCGCCACCTCTGTACTTTGGGATGGCTTAGGAGAATTTTTTACCCAAAATACCCAGTTAATTTACTACATTCCTAATCGTCTTAAAGAATCCCACGGACTTAATAACCAAGGAATTGATAATTTAGCAAAACAAGGTTGTAAATTAATAGTTACTTGCGACACGGGTAGTACAAACATTGATGAAATTATTTATGCAAAACAACTAGGTATAGATGTAATAGTTACAGACCATCACACATTACCCGCAGAACGCCCACCTGTGGCAGCGATTATCAACCCCCGCTATTTGCCCAAGGAACATCAGCTGTTTCATCTTTCTGGAGTGGCGGTAGCTTATAAGTTAATGGAAGCACTTTATCAAACCCTGCCTAATATTGCAAAACATCCCTTAGAGGATTTATTAGACTTAGTGGCGGTAGGATTAATTGCCGACTTGGTGCAGCTAAGTGGAGATTGTCGCTATTTGGCACAGATGGGAATTCAACGACTGCAAGAAGATTTTAAACAGCCAGCCGCAGCACGTCGCCGTCCGGGAGTTGGGCGATTATTAGAATTATGCCAGAAAAGTGGCGATCGCCCCACAGATATTTCCTTTGGTTTAGGCCCAAGAATTAACGCCGTCAGCCGCATCCAAGGTGATGCTAGTTTCTGCGTTGAATTATTAACTAGTCGGGATGCCAAACGTTGTAACGAATTAGCCGAAGTTACAGAACTTGCCAACACTCGCCGCAAGTCTTTACAGAAAGATGTGCAAGCGCAAGTAACACAAAAACTCGCTCAATTAGACTTATCAACTACTAGCGTCATTGTCTTAGAAGATGCCCAATGGTCAGCAGGTGTGTTAGGCTTAGTCGCTGGACAAATAGCACAAGAAACAGGTCGCCCAACGATTTTATTAAGTACAGAAGTAGCAGGGGAAGCAGGGGGACAATTCCTCACTCCTCACTCAGCACTCAGCACTCCTAACTCCTCACTCCTAACTCCCCACTCAGCACTCTTATTAGCTCGTGGTTCTGCTCGTTCTGTAAATTACGTCGATTTATACCAACTGGTAAAAGACCAAGCACATTTGCTGCACCGTTTTGGCGGACATCCCTTTGCAGCGGGTTTGAGTTTGCCGATTGAGAATATTCCTTTATTTACAGCAGCGATTAATCAGCAGTTACGGCAATCTTTAGGTGGTACAACCCTAACGCCAACCGTGCAAGCAGACTTAACATTAACAGTCGCAGACTTGGGGAAAGAGTTATTTTTAGAACTGAAATTGCTAGAACCTTGTGGAATGGGCAACCCTGTTCCGAAATTGCTGATTCAAAACTGCTGGTTTGAAAATACTTGGCATCGCAATCAGCAGGATTGGCAAGGGAAAAAGGTGCAGTATATTAAAACCGATTTTGATATCCGGGATGATTCCAGCCAAAGTGCTTTTCCTGGTATCTGGTGGGGGCACTATAAAGATGAATTGCCCGTAGGAAGGTGTGATTGTATAGCCGAACTAGATTACAACACCTTCAAAAAACGCTATGAAATTAGATTAATTGCCGTGCGTCCTTCTGCTAACTCAGCACTCACATCTCAGCACTCAGCACTCATAGTTGATTGGCGAAACTCCTTAACTGAAAAAGACTCAGCACGGGCTAAAGGCCCCGCTACCGCTAACAGCAGTCAGCACGGGCTAAAGGCCCCGCTAACAGCACTGATTCTCGAAGATTGTCCCACAAACTGGGATGATTTACGTGCATGGTTAAGACGATCGCTTTACAATAATCAACAACTAGCGATCGCTTGGTCTAAACCCAACCAGCAACCACCCAATCAAATTTGGCTAACTCTTGTCGGAATAGCTAAATATCTCAGTCGGACAAATCAGCCAGTTACCCGCGTCCAACTTTTAGAAAAACTCGGCATTCGTGACCAAACCTTATTTTTGGGACTCAAAGCTTTAAAATATTTGGGATTTACAGTTAAACTACAAGACAGTTATTTACAAATCAGTTGGGATGCAACTAATAACTCAGAAAACCATGCCCATGCAGCTATTTCCCAATTTTTAGCTGCTATCCAAGAAGAACAATTTCAGCGACAATACTTTGCCGAAGTGCCTCTATCTACAATTATGGCGATCGCAAATAGTCAGTAGTTAAAATTCGCGGTGTCCAGATCCCCGACTTCTTTGGCGTTAATCTGAGGATTTATGATCATCCCAAGAAACCTGCGATCGCACCAGATGGGTTTTTGAGTTTGGGAGTTGAACGAATTGTTGATGAATATCTGCTCTTTAATATAGGTGATACCAATTCACGAAAACCTTGATACATATAGATTTTTGGTAGGGGTTTAGCAATGCTAAACCCCTAACCACGCATTTGTAACATTATTAAAGTGAAATGGTATTACCTATGCCCAATTTGCAATTTATACGATGATTAAACCACTACAAAATTGGTAGCACTTAGTGAAGATACATCATATAGCTGTGCAAGTTGTATCTGAGTAAATCCATTACCGTTGCCATCTTGGTCAAAATAAAGCGCTCCTGTGTTGTTGTAAATAAATCGTTGATCACTCGTCGTTGCAGCTATGCCGAGGGTAAACTGACTAGCAGATAGTGAACCTATTGTTAACCCGCCACCAAAACCAGTAGCAGATATTTGAATGAGTTCATTATTATTATCGAAGTTATAGATACTATCAAGCCCTTCATTATAACTATTGAAAACAAAGGTATCTTGATTTGTACCACCAATCAAGACATCATCACCTGTGCCACCGATGAGGGTATTCTTAGCAAGTGCAGATTTAACATTCAAGATATCGTTACCTGCACCGCCATTCAGGATGTGAATGCTGCCTTGGAAGCTGAAGTTAGAGCCAGTAGCGGATAGATAATCATCACCATCTCCACCGTCTAGTAGGTTCTTACCAGATGTATTGTCTGCATATAAGGTATCGTTACCTACGCCACCATTTAGAAAGTTATTACCATAGGAACCCCTAACATCCAAGATATCATCACCTGAGCCACTATTCAGGGTGTTACTTCCGCCGTAGGCGTAGGTGAAGTTATTAACAGCAGATAAATAATCATTGCCATTGCCGCCTTCTAATAGGTTAGTGCCAGCGGAGTAGTCTGCATACAAGAAATCATTACCTGCGCCACCATTGAGGATGTTATCACTGCGTGTGTAATCGTTAAGAGTTAAGGTATCATTACCTGCGCCGCCATAAAGTTTATTGTCGCCATTGCCGCCTACGATATTGTCATCATAGACAGTACCTATAACCTTAAGTTGTTCGATATTCTGGTAGCGAACTTGATTTGTATCGGCAGTAACTAAGCCTTGGTTAGTGATAGTGTTGAAAGTTGAGGTGATTCCAGCGATCGCACTACTATAGTTAATGTACAAGTAATCATTACCTGTACCTCCATCAACTGTTTGAGTTACTAAGGAATAGAGAACGTTGTTTGGGCTACTAATATAGAAAGAGTCGTCACCACTACCACCATTGAGAGTGTTAGCACCCTGAACTCCATAGGCATAAAAAATGTCTGCCCCCTTTCCCCCTGAAACTATATTATTGCCTTTCCATTGATAACTAATATCAAGGGTGTCATTTCCATCACCTCCATTCAGGACATTATTACCAGCAGACAAATCAACTCTGAGATAATCATTTCCGGCTCCACCCTGGAGGGTATTGTCTCCTACGGAGTAGCGAGCAGAAAGCTGATCATTCCCAGTACCACCATCTAAGGTATTCTTTCCATAAGAGAAGGAAACATCTAAGATATCGCTTCCACTTCCACCCTTGAGAGTGTTATTTCCAGTCGAAGTATAAACGTAAAGCTGATCATTTCCATCACCTCCATCTAAAAGGTTGTTCCCAGAGGAATTGGCCGCATAGAAAGAATCATTACCTGCTTGTCCGTATAGACTATTATTACCCTCTTCTCCGTTTAAATAGTCATTCCCTAAGCCTCCATCAAGGTTGTCATCACCTGAGCCTCCATAAAGGTTGTCGTCTCCCGCCAGTCCTTTGATACTATCATTATTATCAGTACCGTAAAGGTGATCATTCTGATTTGTACCAATGATAATTGCCATAAGTTTTGACTCCTTTAAAACAATATTTTCTACAATTTTTAAGTTTTCAATTGGCATTTAGTGCTGTTATTATGCACTGATGATTTGCCGATAGTTGGCACTATCGGCATACTTTATGTCATCCTGATGCGGCACTAGTTGTCAAGACAATTTGCTTGTTTCCGTTCGCAATTACAATCAGTGAGGGCTTGAAACCCACAAATTATCCAATTATATAGGCGTGTATTTTATTGCGAATTACGAAAAGCGAGCAGTAAATCATCTCTTATTCATGCTCCTCTGAATATATGGCGATTTTTTAAATTTTTTCAACCAATCAAACCTAAATTTTTGCAAGCCAAAATTTGCCATTTGGTAAAAGCAATACCAAATCATTTGGTTACATAACAGGGATATCAGGAATAAAGTAATGCCTTAGAAACTGGCACAATGAATACATACTTCATTAATAATGTATATTTTTTAATGTGTCTATAAATATATAAGCTTCTTTACATATAACAAGCGGAATTAAAATGTTAGAAGATCCGGTGATTAAAAGTACATTAGACTTACTCATTGATCAAAAATGATATCTAAAGACATCCTAAATTGTTCACAATGTACTCACACACAACTAAAGTGAATAGATTTCTTTGCAATTCATACCAATTAGAAATTAAGTTTTCAGAACACATTAACTCTAAAGGAACAAATGCTTGGAGCAAACAAAATATATGTGTCTTGATGGCATGGCTGTCTCTCAACCTACGGGTGACGCTATGCTAACGCCAGTCGCTACAACGGGGGTTCACCATGAATCGACAAATACCACATACTTGTTTTATCGTGTGAAAACTTTCAATTCTCCAATGAGGATCATGAGTATCTTGCTGATGAGGGCGCGATCGCGTCAAAATAAGAGTTAAGACGCTGTAACCTAACTTAACAATGACCATAACGCAGCTTGAACAAATTTCCCCTCAACCAACACCGCTAAATGATCGGGGATATGATTATGATTTGGTAATTGTCGGCGGTGGGATTATTGGGTTAACTCTAGCCTCTGCTTTAAAAGATTCTGGTTTGAGTATCTTGCTGATTGAGGCGAAAGCGACATCAGTGGCGGTAGCTAAGGGACAAGCCTATGCAGTTCATCTGCTTTCGTCGCTAATTTATCAAGGAATTGGAGTTTGGGACAAGATGCTGCCCCAAGTCGCCAAATATTGCCGGGTTCATCTTTCCGATGCCGATTATCCCAATGTAGTGGAATTTGCTACAGATGATATAGGTGCACCAGAGTTGGGTTATGTGGCGGAACATCAAGCGCTGTTGCAACCGTTGCAGGAGTTTGTCCAAGATTGTCCAAATGTAACTTATCTCTGTCCGGCTGAAGTGGTGAATACGCAGTATCGGAAGGATGTAGTAGCGATAGATATTAAAGTTGCCGAACAGTTACGGACAGTCAAGAGCAAATTACTTATAGCAGCAGATGGGGCGCGATCGCCAATTCGTCAAGCTGCTGGAATCAAAACTTTAGGCTGGAAATATTGGCAGTCTTGCATCGTGGCATTTGTCAAACCAGAAAAACCCCACAATAACACCGCTTACGAAAGATTTTGGTCTAGCGGTCCCTTTGCAATTTTACCTTTACCGGGGAACCGTTGCCGCATTGTCTGGACAGCCCCCCACGCAGAAGCCAAAGCTTTATGTGCCTTAGATGATGAGCAATTTTTAAGAGAATTAACCCGTCGGTATGGCGATCACATGGGTAAATTAGAATTACTAGGCGATCGCTTTGTATTTCAGGTACAACTTATGCAAAGCGATCGCTATGTTCTCCCTCGACTAGCATTAATTGGTGATGCAGCGCATAATTGCCATCCTGTCGGCGGACAAGGTTTAAATTTGGGTATTCGGGATGCAGCCGCTTTAGCGCAAGTAATCCAAGCAGCGCACGAGGCGGGTAAAGATATTGGCAACATTCAGATTCTCAAAGGTTATGAACGCTGGCGTCAGCTAGAAAATCTCACGATTTTAGGTTTCACCGATTTGTTAGATCGAATGTTTTCTAATAATTTCTTACCCGTCGTCGTAGTTCGTCGTCTGGGTTTATGGTTTTTGCAGCGAGTACCTATGTTAAAGGTGTTTATGCTGAAGTTGATGATTGGTTTAAAAGGGCGGACTCCAGAATTGGCAAAACGTTGAAGAAGAATTCAGGAGTCAGAAGTCAGGAGTCATATCCCAAGGTGTAGGGACACGGCATGCCGTGCCCCTACGGGTGTACCTCACGTAAACGAGAACTGCTATAAGAGGATGTTTTAAAAGTATTTAGCTGTGATTTTAGGCACGTATCGATCCCCCCTAACCCACGCCAGTCACTCATGGGGGAAACCCCCAAGACCGCGCTGGCTCCCCTTAAAAAAGGGGGGAACCGAAATCAAAGTCCCCCTTTTTAAGGGGGATCTAGAACGTTTTGCTACCTAACAATAGGACTTTTCAAACAACCTCTAATACCATTTCACGTTAATAGCGATACAGATGAATCTTGTAGAGACGCGAAATTTCGCGTCTCTACACGTCTGTATTTGTACCAAGGTGTTTTGTGAAATGGTATAAGGTGTAAATCGATACAACTAAGGTGCAAGTCGATGCAACTAAGGTGCGAGTCGATGCAACTAAGGTGCGAGTCGATGCAACTAAGGTGCGAGTCGATGCAACTAAGGTGCGAGTCGATGCAACTAAGGTGCGAGTCGATGCAACT
>JBBSCU010000033.1:0-29776 GCA_038249935.1 Chroococcales cyanobacterium | reverse complement strand
CTCGTCGTCATCAATTAAAAGGTTGTGCTGATGAAGCATTAGAAAGAATTGGTAATGCTTTAAAAATGTTAGCTGAAAAAGTGACTCAGTGAATTGGGAATGAGGCATGGGGAATAGGGGATATTAATTCATAACTCCTAATTCTTCACTCTTAGAGGGTGTTTGAAAAGTATTTTTGCTAACATCAAAGCATCAGGAACCTAACCCCGCTAGCCCCCATTCCTTAGGAGGGAATGGGGTTTCAAAGCCTCTCTCCGCTTCGGGGAGAGGTTTGCAGAGGGGTTTATAGTATACTTTACGACTTTTCAAACATCCTCTTAATCTAAAATCTACAATCGAAAGAGGGGATTTATGCAATTATCAAAACAAGATTTACAAGAACGCACGAATAAAGTTTACGATACTATTGTTATCGGTGGTGGTGTTGGCGGTTTATCTGCTGGAATGTACTTACAAAGATATCTTTTACATAGTCTAATTATCGACAAAGGCAAAGCTCGCTCCTTTTGGATGCAGGAACTCCACAATTATCTTGGTTTACCAGCAGATACTCAAGGTCGCACTCTATTAAAACATGGTAAAGACCATTATTTATCTTTAGGGGGAGACTCACTTAATGGTTTTGTGGAAGAGGTGATCGATAAAGGAGATATCTTTGAGGTTAAAGTTAAAATTGGTCGTCAAAACAGTACTTATAAGATATTCCATGCCAAATACTTGATTGCAGCTAGCGGTATTATTGATAACTTACCTTTTGTAGATGATATGCAGAATGTCTACGAATATGCAGGATACAATTTGCACGTTTGCTTGATATGCGACGGTTATGAAATTGCAGATAAACGAGTTGGTGTATTTGGTAAAAACGAGCGTAGCTTAGAAGTCGCTTTTAGTCTTGGTTGGTTTACACCATACATCACCCTTTTCACCCAGGATATGTTTGAAGTTAGTTCCCAATTTCGTGATAGGTTATGGGAGCATGAATACGAATTAATAGAAAAACCAATCTCAAAGTTTATCGGCGAAAATCATCAAATGACTGGTGTACAAATGATGGATAATTCCATAATTGAGTTGGATGCGGGATTAGTTTCGATGGGTTCGCAATTTCATTCAGGCTACCTTTCTGGGTTAAACCTGCAAACTCAAGGTGATAATTTGGTTACAGATAAAATGTGTCGCACATCTCACCCTAGAATTTTTGCAATTGGGGATTTAAAATTGGGACTTAATCAAGTGGTAGTAGCAGCTGCTGATGGTGCGATCGCAGCTACAGGAATTTGGCGAGATATTCGTCGCGAAAGAGGTGTCAAACGTCGCTCAGATAAGATTAATTCTCTTAATTTAGTAAATTAACGGTTAGACCGTTGATCGTTAGTTTTGCCGCTCATAAATCAGTTTTAATTAGGTAGACTAATCTTTCTACGAAGTAGTATCTTAAATTAGTATGTCAATCTTTATGACTAAAAATTTTTTATTTCATTTTACTTGAAGTTACTCGTCTCAGAAGGAATTTTGTTGATGTATCAATTAAGTCCCTTATGTAAATTGTTAGGCTTGGATCGTCAAAATTGTGTTTCTGAGTGTATGTGAAGAGTTTCTCTGATCTGTGGATGCTCAAAACGAAGTTCTCTAGCGTGCAGATGTAACCGATTTGCATTTGCACAGCATCCATAAAAGCGATCGCCTAAAATAGTTACCCCAAGTCCTAGCGCATCAGCCGCGTGAACTCTCAACTGATGGGTGCGTCCTGTTAGGGGTATAAATTCTATGCGGGTGTAGTCTCCTTCCCTCGTCATTACCTGGAAGTGTGTCAAGCTGGGTTTACCGCGCTGCCAATCAACTTTTTGCTCAGGGCGATTTTGCGGATCTCCCCACAGTGGCAGATCAATTGTACCTTGGTCAACTGTCACAGCACCGGAAAGTACAGCTTCATAAACCTTGTGAACCTGCCGTTGCTGAAATTGTTGGCTGAGTTGCCGATGGGTTTGGCGATCGCGTGCCAATAACAGAATACCAGAAGTTTCCTGATCCAGACGATGCACAGATGCAAGCGCCATGCCATCCAGTAACAGATGACGTAAGCGACTCAAGACACTATCTTGGCGATCGCGATAACGGCCAGGTACCGAAAGCAGCCCAGCAGGTTTGTTGACAGCAATCAGCCATTCATCTTGATAAAGAATCGGGATCTCTTCCTTGGTAAAATCCCGATTAAGAATTGAAATAGGTTGCAACCCTGAGAGCAAAAACCCCATCAACGGCTGACATCGCTCGGCACAGGCTCCATAAAATTCTCCCTGAATTTTGTCCTGATTTACTGAAGACGCTCCCCACCAAAATTCTGCCATTGCCAGGGGTTTTAGGTTATGCGTTGCCGCATAATGGAGCAGTTTTGGGGCACAACAGTCTCCTGTACCAGTAGGCAAGCCTCCTGGCATTAATTGCTGCAACGATAGCGATCGCCCCAAAAAATTAGTCAAGCTGTAACTAGCGTGCATCTGAGCTTGTAACTGGCGAGATAATATTTTACGCTGTTGTTTCAGTTCGCTAATGCGTGCATCTGTAGCTGCAATTAACTCCTGGAGGGGTTGTAATACTGCATTTTGCTGGCGTTTAAGTTGTCGTCGCTCAATTCCTTGCTGGCGACTTTCTTCATCGAGTTGTTCAAGAGCAAGAGTAAGGGCTTCTGGAGTCAGAGTATTGCAGACTTGCTGACGTTTTAGCTGTCGTTGATGTTTGCAATGGCGATGGCGATCGCTCATTGCTTGCAATTGCTGCTCAAATTCATCAGACAGAATTTTATACTGTTGGCCTTCGTTGAGTTGCTTCAAAGTAAGGAGTTCTTGCTTAATCGCCTCCAACTGTGCCAAAGTGCTGGCTTCCTCTAAAACAACTTCGTCTCTTCCCGGAATTGGTGGAACCCAGCCCTCAACTACACTGCAACCATTCAAAAGACCGGAGAAGGCTTTGAGTACCCGTTGTTTGCCATTAGATAGTTCAACTAATAATACTCCATACATCTTACCTTCATGAGAATAACAGTCATTTTTGGCAAGTTGTTGCATGAGTCCGTGGGCGATCGCTTCGGACATTGGAGTGCGGGGTAATTTTAGGCGATGTCTACGACGGGCTGCGCCTACGCCACTTTCAAGACAACACCCTTCATAATAATAGCTGGGGGATGAATTGCTGATAGCATTGCAGTCTATGAAATCTGAAAGCGAATGCATAATTACCATAGAATATAAGACATTGCTGAATTTGAATATTCTCAACTCTTACTCTCTGCGTCTCTGCGTGATATAAATTCATTGGTATAGGCTGGTTTGCAGAATCGAACCGAATCCCAAGTAATTACTATGTCGGTAGTTTAACCATACTTGAATGCCTACTAGTTGGTGTATCGACGCGGCGTATAAACCCAGATGCTACCATCGTTGCGCTTGATGGTTCGGGTTTTTGTAGAACCGACGAGAATAATTGTCCGCATATCGGCGGTAGCTGGTGCTAACTGGTCAAGTGTAATCACTTTCACCGTCTGTCCTGGTCTACCAAGATTCCGTGCTAACACCACTGGTGTATCCGGTGTTCTGTGTAGCAGCAAAATATTTCTTGCTTCTGCCAGTTGCCAAGTGCGCTCTTTAGAAACAGGATTGTAGAAAGCAATTACGAAATCAGCCTCAGCAGCCGCAGCAATTCGTTGTTCGATCGCAGCCCAAGGCTTCAAAATGTCAGAGAGGGAAATAGCACAGAAGTCATGTCCAAGAGGCGCACCAATCGCTGCTGCTGCTGCTTGCATCGCGGAGATGCCTGGGGCTACATGAATGTCGATACTATCCCATTCAGGTTTGGCATAGCGATCGCATACCTCGAAAACTGCTGTTGCCATTGCATAGATCCCAGGATCGCCAGATGAAACTACAGCTACATATCGCCCTGATGCTGCCAAATCAAGCGCCATCGTAGCCCGTGCTTCTTCTTCACGATTGTCTGACTCATGCCGTTCCTTGCCATCACCTAGAGAACCAATTAAATCTAAATAAGTTTTGTAACCCACTAAGTCAGTTGCCGACTTGAGTATCTCCTTGACTTCTTTTGACATCCACTGCGCTCCACCAGGGCCTGTGCCAATAATTGCTAACCGTCCGCGTGGCTGACCTATAGTATTGGGATCAATTGGCTTTTGGGCAATGGCGATCGCAATGTGAGCAGAGGGTGAGATAGGGGATGTACCTGTGGCGGCGATCGCTGCTGCCTGGGCGGGGCTATAACCTTGTGATAACAAGCTTTCTAACTTATTTAAGGTAAAAAACCGAACAGGCACTCTCAAGGCACTAGCTACGGCGTGGATTGCTGGATCGGCAGCGGCGGTGATGGGTGCAAATATCCCGGCGACTGATGTCGGTGCAAGCGCGGCATCAGCTAGTAGTTGATGTACTAAAACCACTGCTTCCTCTCCATCACCAACCATACCACTAATTGCGATGGCGATCGTTGCTGGGTGGTAGACAAGGCAGTTGGGTGTAGGAGTTACCAAGCCTTCTGTAATCTGGATTGTTAAATCTCCATTTGGATTTATGGGCAGTTTACTATTGCTTAACCAAGGTGCTATTCCTTCTAGTCTGACTTGCGCCCCGGCTAGCAAATCCGAGATAAATTTCTTAGCATCGTCTGGGTTCGCTAAATGGTATCCGGCGGGAGGAGACAACAGCGTTGTACCTAAACGTAAATCGCCTGTGGTGGTAATTGCAGGTTTAACCTCAAGGGCTTGGGCAATACGGCGTGCCAAATCGTTTACCCCACCAAGTCCACCCAAAAGAGGGACAACAGCACTACCATCTTCAGCTACAGCTATTACTGGTGGTTCCTGGCGTTTATCACCGAGCATGGGAGCTAGTGTCCTGATCAGAATACCAGCCGCACAAATGCCAATTAGCGGCGTTCCCTGAGCAAATAACTCGCGCAGCGTCTCGCCAAAATTCGTGAAGCTGACATCAACCCCAGACGTGCGACCCGCTAAACCGTATAGTGTCGCTCCTGGTAGGACGCTGATTATTTTGCGTGCTACTATCACGCTATTTTGACCTAGTACTACAATGGCGGGTGCAACATTCGTGATCATAAGTAGATATCTTGCAAAATTTGATATCCTTCAAATGAAACCACAGATTTAGATACGCAGCGACTTTCTATTTACGAACTTGGAAATTCAGAGTGGAAGAAAAGCTGTCTAAAATTGGCTCAACTTTTACTGTTCGTCTATCTCAAGGAAATATACTAGATGAAGAGGCAATTAAAAAATTTGCTAAATATAGAGATGATGTTCTCAAGCAGTTACGGGGAGTGATTCGTCATAATGCTTAGAAATATTACGTTTACTGAGCTAGAAGAACTACTGTTAAAGCTAGGTTTTACTAGCTTACCTACTGCTGGATTACACCATGTTTTTCAGTATGCATCATCTGGAGCGTTGGTAGTTTTACCAGGGTATGAAAAAAAGGCGCATTATCGATCCTGTGCATTTAGTCGCTGTACGGCAAATACTTGCCGAAAATGGCTTGATTGATAAGATTGCTTTTGCTAGTTTTCTAGAAAAGATACCTACTTAAGCCTGATTGCTCTCTAAAAATCCTTCGCCATCTATAGCTATTTTTCCTTCCTCGTGCTTGAACTACTCTGCCACAGCCTATAACGTTAGTGATTGCGTGCCTTTATTTACTGATAATGCTTATGTAAATTACAGGCTACAGGTTTAATTAAATGTCGCATTGATTGGTTTGGCAAAATTTGGCATTATCTATAAATTCTTGCAACTTATTCAAGGGAATTATTTGAAATGCGGAACCACCTTGCACTTGAGCAATGATGTAAGCAAACTTTTGTCCGCGATAAAACTGGTCACGTCCAACTTTGCTCACATAACGAGACTTCTGGAAGTCATTGGAAATATTAGAATTATAAATATTTTGTAACAATTTCACTGCTTTAGCATTTTTTGTGGTGAATTTGAGGCTTGAGTCACCACTCACAGTTATTCCTTCTTTAGTCACTGTCCCATTTTCAGAAGTGACATCAACATAAAAGTATAATTTTCCCTTTGTACCCTCGTAGCCGTGGGCTTCGCTGTTGTATCTCAAAGTTGGTAGTTGAGGTCTGGTCTTTGCCCATTTAACAACAGTGTTGATATTTTCTCCTGGAAGCGCATTTGCCGGAGTAATAGCTAAAATAAATGCGATCGCACATACAGTAGCCTGGAATAAATAGTTAAATTTATAACTTTTGTTCATAGTATTTTCCCGATGTAGAATCCTGATAACTCAAACTTAAACCGCCACAGGCTGACAATTTTTTCAAGGGCGGCCTTCTCTATTAATATTTAATTATCAGTAGCAAAAACAACTTAACATTGACTAATGTTCACTGTCCACTGACGTTGCTAAAAGCAATTTAGTTTAAGCTTCATATCTCGCAACAGTTGCAATAATCGTAGGGTGTGTATTGTTTACCAATAAGTAGTTACAAAACTTAGATTTTATTTCAACCAAACTAGGGTAGGCGTTTTTGAGACTGGATGGATTAAGATTCAGGTTCTACATACTTCTTAATAAACCAGCCTTGAGAACGCAAAACGTTCTAATCTAAAAGCTAACCGGGTTAATTTACTGGCAGTTTTGCAGGCAATACTCTTAAGCTGACAAAGCATAAACACAGCGATGTGTCAAGCCTCAAAGCAACCCAGACCTAACACATAAACGATTATGATGGGAGTTTTAAAAATTAGATGAGTGTTAAGGCGAGTGGTGGAAGCTCAGTTGCGCGTCCGCAACTATATCAAACCCTAGCTGTAGCTACAATTACCCAAGCAGAGCAGCAAGACCGCTTTTTGGGAACTGGCGAACTAAATGAACTGGCAAGCTATTTTGCATCTGGTGCAAAGCGTCTAGAAATTTCCCAGATGCTCACGGAAAACGCCGAGATTATCGTATCTCGGGCTGCCAACCGGATTTTTGTCGGTGGTTCGCCAATGGCTTTTTTAGAAAAGCCCAGAGAAGCAGAACTAGTAACTGCTGGTGGTGGTGCTAATGTTCAGCAAGGGATGCAACTGGGAACTGTAACCTACGTTGAAAGTCGTGGTGGGTTTCTAGAAAATTTACGTTCAATATTTAACTCAGCCCCCAGCGGCCCCACACCTCCAGGTTTCAGACCAATTAACATTGCTCGTTATGGTCCGAGCAACATGGCCAAGAGCTTGCGGGATTTATCCTGGTTCTTGCGCTACGCTACTTATGCGATCGTCGCTGGCGACCCCAACATCATAGCGGTGAATACACGGGGTTTGCGGGAAATAATTGAAAATGCCTGCTCTGGTGAAGCAACGCTGGTAGCTTTGCAGGAAATCAAAGCCGGGTCACTCTCTTTTTTCCGTAAGGATGCTGAGGCTACAGAAATTGTGTCTCAGTACATGGATGTTTTGCTAACAGAATTTAAAGCAGCCACACCTTCAAATAAAGTGCGCCAGCGCCCTTCTAGCGACCAGCAAGGGTTACAACTGCCGCAAATTTACTTTAATGCAGCAGAACGCCGTCCCAAGTTCGTAATGAAAACTGGGTTGTCAGCTAGCGAAAAAAATGAGGTAATCAAAGCTGCATATCGGCAAATCTTTGAGCGCGATATTACCCGTGCTTATAGCTTGTCCATATCTGACTTAGAATCCAAAGTTAAGAATGGCGACATCTCCATGAAGGAGTTTGTTCGCCGTGTGGCAAAATCTCCCCTTTACCAAAAACAGTTTTATCAGCCTTTTATTAACAGCCGAGTTATCGAACTAGCTTTCCGTCACATTCTGGGACGGGGGCCAAGTAGCCGCGAAGAAGTACAAAAATACTTCTCGATTATTTCTAATGGTGGTCTGTCAGCCTTAGTAGATGCCTTAGTAGATTCTGCTGAATACAGCGATTATTTTGGTGAAGAAACAGTCCCCTACCTCCGGGGTCTGGGTCAAGAGGCACAAGAATGTCGCAACTGGGGGCCGCAGCAAGACCTGTTTAACTACAGTGCGCCTTTCCGCAAGATACCTCAGTTTATCACCACATTTGCTGCTTACGAACAACCGCTACCAGATCAGCATCCCTATGGTTCTGGTAATGATCCCTTAGAAATTCAGTTTGGGGCGATTTTCCCGAAAGAAACTCGTAACCCTAGCACCCGTCCGGCTCCTTTTGGCAAGGATACCAAACGCATCTTAATCAACCAAGGGGCGGGTATTAATAACCAAAATAGCAATCCCAAAGCCCGGGGTGAAGCTCCCGGGACTCTTGGCCCCAAGGTGTTTAAGTTGGATCAATTGCCTGGTACTATTGGCAAAAAAGCTGCCAAAGGTTCTAGCGTAAAATTCTCCGAAAGCTCGACCCAAGCAGTGATTAGAGCTACTTACCTACAAGTTTTCGGTCGAGATGTCTTCGACGGTCAGCGCCAGAAGGTATTAGAAATCAAGCTGGAAAACGGCGACATCTCTGTGCGGGAGTTTGTCCGTGGTTTGGCTAAGTCGGATGTATTCCGCAATCTGTACTGGACATCGCTATATGTTTGTAAAGCGATTGAGTACATTCACCGCCGCTTGTTGGGTCGTCCAACTTATGGCCGTCAAGAAATCAACAAGTACTTTGATATTGCTGCTAAAAAGGGCTTTTACGCAGTAGTTGATGCCATTATTGACACCCTGGAATACAATGAGGCATTTGGTGAAGATACGGTTCCTTACGAACGATATCTAACTCCTGGTGGTGTATCAGGGCGACAGTTGCGCGTTGGTAGCATTCGTGAAGATGTTGCAGCGAAAGTCCAGAAGGAAGTAACACCAAGCTTTGTGACACTAGGTACTGTTACAGAAAAACGGACAGAACCTGATATTCAGTTCCGGATTAACCAAGGGGTCAGCAAACAACGCGAACAAACCAAAATCTTCAAGTTGGTGGCGAATACTAGTGACAAAGTTGCAGTAAAAACTTTGATTAGCGCTGCCTATCGTCAGATTTTTGAGCGGGATATTGCACCTTACATTGCCAAAAATGAATTTACGGCGTGGGAAAGCAAACTAGGGAATGGCGAAATTAGTGTGAAGGAATTCATTCAAGGTTTAGGTTACTCTAACCTCTACCTAAAAGAGTTCTACACACCTTATCCCAATACCAAAGTAATTGAGTTGGGAACGAAACACTTTTTGGGACGTGCGCCATTAGACCAGGCAGAAATCCGCAAATATAACCAGATTTTGGCAACTCAAGGTATTCGTGCCTTTATTGGTGCTTTGGTAGATAGTGTGGAATATAACCAGGTGTTTGGTGAAGATACGGTGCCTTACCGTCGCTTTCCAACCCTACCTGCGGCAAACTTCCCGAATACGGAGAAGCTGTACAACCAGCTAACTAAGCAAAATGACGACGTAGTTGTACCTAGCTTTAAGCCAGTACAACCCCGCGTAGGAGCTAGTGATACTCCGCTTTTGGCACGGGCGATCGCAGATATAACAGCCCAAACAAATGGTATAAACCACAGCAAGCCATCTTTTGCTGAACTCGGTCGTTCCTATAACGATGGTACTGGACAATCTGTAGAAATAAATGTGCGTAAACATACACGCATTTACCATCTAACGGAGAGTACCAACCAAACCGAAAGACAACAGGCAATCAACGCCATTTACTGTCAAGTATTGGATGTATTTAGCGGTGAAGTGCCTGATAATTTCCGCCGTACTGACCTAGAGGGCAAACTCCAGAATGGTGAAATTTCCGTTCGGCAGTTTGTGCGCCAACTAGCCAGTTCGGAAATCTATCGCCAGCGCTTCTTGTCACCTTATCCTCATGGGAAGGTAGTTGAGTTTCTCTTCCGCCACCTGTTGGGGCGTACACCCGCAACTCAGGAAGAAATTCGCCAGTACAACCAGTTGCTAGATGATAGCGGTTTGTCATCTGCTGTAGAAGCAATAGTCGAAAGCCCAGAATATAGCTGCTACTTCGGTGAAGATGTTGTGCCTTACAACCGCTTCCCATCTTTGCCAGCAGGTAACTACCTTGGCAGTGTAGCGGCTGATTAATTAGGGAGTGGGGAATAGGGAGTAGGGAATAGGGTATAGATTATTCCCTTTCCCCTGTACCCCTTCGTAACCTTTTGTAATCCCGCTCTCAGATTGCAACTAGTAAATTCTGAAAAGGAATATTACAAAGTGTTAAGAGCAGTCATAAATGCTCAACAAAATGCCCGAAAATGTTTTGCGGAAGGTAATTGAGTTTAAAAGCTTGTGTACTTATGTTAACTCAAGCAATCTCGTAAATTATTAGCCGTAGCAGTTATTAAACTGTTGTATCTAAAAGAACGAGAAAACCAACTCAGTAGACCAAATTCAAGTTGTACCAGTTTAATCAAATCCTGGTTTCATTAGTATTGGAGGAATCCATCAATGAGTATTGTCACGAAAGCTATCGTGAATGCTGATGCAGAAGCCCGCTATCTCAGCCCTGGTGAATTAGATCGGATAAAATCTTTTGTTACAAGTGGTGAGCGCCGTCTACGGATTGCTCAAGTTTTAACAGAAAATCGTGAACGTCTAGTTAAACAAGCTGGCGATCAACTTTTCCAAAAGCGTCCTGATGTTGTGTCTCCCGGCGGTAACGCCTACGGTCAAGAATTGACCGCTACTTGTTTGCGTGACCTCGATTACTACCTCCGCCTCGTTACCTACGGTATCGTTGCTGGTGATGTTACACCTATTGAAGAAATTGGTGTTATCGGTGTCCGCGAAATGTACAAGTCCTTGGGAACTCCTATTGAGGGTGTTGCTGAAGGTATCCGTGGGTTGAAGAATGTCTCTGCTACTTTGCTATCTAGTGAAGATGCTGCTGAAGCTGGTAACTACTTCGACTATTTAGTTGGCGCCCTACTCTAGGGTGAAGCAGTTTATCTACTGAAACAGAAGTATTGCAATACGGTTGGAAATAAGGAATTAACAACATGGCTCAAGACGCAATTACCGCTGTCATTAACTCCGCAGACGTTCAAGGTAAATACCTAGACTCTTCTGCTTTACAGAAGCTACAAGGTTACTTCGCCACTGGCGAACTGCGAGTCCGGGCTGCTAGCACCATCAGCGCTAACGCTGCTGCGATCGTCAAAGAAGCTGTAGCAAAATCTTTGCTATACTCTGACATCACCCGTCCCGGCGGCAATATGTACACCACCCGCCGCTATGCTGCTTGCATCCGTGACTTAGACTACTACCTCCGCTATGCCACCTACGCTATGTTAGCTGGCGATCCTTCCATTTTGGATGAGCGTGTACTCAATGGCTTGAAGGAAACCTACAACTCTTTAGGAGTTCCCGTCGGTGCTACTGTGCAAGCTATCCAAGCAATCAAAGAAGTAACCGCTAGCTTAGTAGGTTCTGACGCTGGCAAGGAAATGGGCGTTTACTTAGACTATATCTCCTCTGGCTTAAGCTAAGAGCTAGTTTGCGCTTAAGAATTTAGGTGCGGCTTTATTAAGGTCTGGAAATCAATCGTGAGTGCTAGAACGTTATATTGCTTATCTTGGTAAATTATCAGTGATGAGTGTTAGTGGTCTAGTATTGATGCTTGATTTCCAGGCTTGGAATGATTAAAAGATTTGCACTCAAGATTTTGAGATAAAAAAGTTTTCACAAAATATACAGGAGATTTTCAAAATATGTCTCGTTTGTTTAAAATTACTGCTCTTGTTCCTAGCCAAAGCCGAATTCGTACCCAACGCGAACTGCAAAATACTTATTTTACTAAGCTAGTTCCCTATGAGAACTGGTTCCGCGAACAGCAACGTATTCAAAAAGCTGGTGGCAAAATCATCAAAGTGGAACTAGCAACTGGTAAGCAAGGTGCTAATACTGGCTTGTCGTAATTGCTGTAGACAAAACATTATTTTAGGGAATTGATCAGAGGTCGAGAAAGACCTCTTTTTTGTTGAGAATTGATACTATAAAAAATCTGTTAATTAAGTAATATAGAAACAAGGTACTCTTAATAAAGCTTGTTAACCTTGTTAAAGTACTTCTTCCACTCAGCATCTAGGGCAGCTTCGTACTGAAGACCTAGTTCTTGTCCACTTCCGTATATGTACCATGTTTTAGGTAAATATCCAGAATTTATCAAGTTTGAATTAATGGGTCAGCAAGTTTGTAGTCAGCACTTTAGTACTTAGAAAATAAGACCAAAGTGCTGACTGCGAACCCTCAAAACTAGCTTGACAAAGTAGTGGGTGAAATGAATAAGTGAAAATACGGTTGTAGTATTTATAGCTTGTAGCATTAAAATACGAATAGTTTTCCCTACTTTTGGGATTTTTAAAGCTGTCGTAAAACATCTGAAGGTTTGACTACAGAAAACTTTGTAATTTAAATAACCTTTTTAGAGAATTAGTTGTTGAGTCTTAGGCAAATTTACAAAACAAAATTAAGTTGATCAAGAGGAGGCTTTCATGTACGGTTTAGTGAATAAGGCGATTCAAGACATGGTGTGTAGTCGCTTTGGCGAAGAGACTTGGCAAGAAATTAAGCACAAAGCAGAGGTGGATGTAGATGTTTTCCTCAGTATGGAAGGCTATCCTGATGACACGACCCACAAGCTGGTAAAAGCTGCTAGCGTCATTCTCGGTTTATCTACCTCAGAGATTATGCAAGCCTTTGGGGAATTCTGGGTTCAGTACACAGCTCAAGAAGGCTATGGCGAAATGATGGATATGAGTGGAGATACACTACCTGAGTTTTTAGAAAACCTCGACAATCTTCATGCCCGTGCAGGAATTAGCTTTCCTAAACTCCAGCCTCCATCATTTGAGTGTACTGATATGGAGAAAAATTCTCTGAGCTTACATTATCGTTCTGATAGAGAAGGACTAACGCCAATGATTGTTGGATTAGTCAAGGGATTGGGAACTAGGTTTGATACAGAAGTTCATGTTACTCAAACCCAAAGTCGAGATGATGGTGCTGAACATGATGAATTTTTAGTAATTTATAAACCAAATTCACCGCAGTAAGTAGCATGGCTCCTCCTCACCTGACACTTTCGCCAGAGTTACTGGCGAAAGCTTTTCCCTTCCACTTTGCTTTTAACCGTAATCGGGAAATTGTACAAACTGGTGATGTCTTAGGGCGCATTAGTCCTGAACCATTGGTTAGTAAATTGATTGAGCAGCATTTCGTGATTAATCGGCCAAAAACTTTGGTTGATTTTGATGCTATTAGTAAACAGTCTCGTGCCCTGTTCATATTAGAGTTTCTCCATAATGGAATGCAGCTCAAGGGTCAGATGATGTATGAACCAGAGCAGGAGGTAATATTTTTTTTAGGTTCTCCCTGGATTACAGATACAACTAGCCTGTCTCCTCTGGGTATCAAACTCAAAGACTTTGCGATTCACGACCCAATTGTTGATTTCCTATTTCTACTGCAAGCTCAGAATACCGCTTTGGCTGATGCTAAAAACTTAACAAGTGAACTAAAACAGCAAAGAGCACAATTACGAAGTGCGCTGCAAATCAAGGAGAATTTGGCGGAAATTGCTGAGGCTCAGGCTAAAAAATTGGAAAAATCGCTCCGAGAGTTACAGCAAACTCAAGCCCAATTAGTTCAGGCTGAGAAAATGTCCAGTTTGGGACAGTTAGTTGCGGGAGTCGCTCACGAAATTAACAACCCTGTTAACTTTATTTACGGAAATTTGAAATATACGAAAGATTATACGCAGTGTTTACTGAAGCTTGTGCATCTTTACCAACAGTTTTATGTCAATCCTGTGCCAGAAATTCAAGCTTACATCGAAGCAATTGATTTAGATTTTTTACTAGATGATTTGCCTAAAATCTTAAGTTCGATGGAAGTAGGAGCCGAACGGATTTCTGAAATTGTTTTGTCTCTGCGGAATTTCTCTCGTCTTGATGAAGCAGAGAAGAAAAGTGTTGATATTCACGAGGGATTGGATAGTACTTTGATGATTTTACAGAGTCGGTTTAAGAATAGTATTGACCATCCTAGTATCAAAATCGTGAAAAATTATGGAAATTTGCCTTTAGTAGATTGCTATGCTGGTCAACTCAATCAAGTATTCATGAATATTATCAGTAATGCAATTGATGCGCTTGATAATTATAATTGTAAATCCGCGATCGCCGAAATTTATGCTAACCCTAATACAATTACGATTACTACAGAAGTCATCGAAAGGAACTGTGTGATCCGAATTGCTGATAATGGTTCAGGAATGACAGAAGTAGTTAAGGAACGACTGTTTGATCCATTTTTTACAACCAAGCCTGTGGGTAAAGGTACAGGATTGGGTTTATCAATTAGCTATCAGATTGTAATTGAAAAACATGGCGGAACTCTGAAATGCGTATCCGAACCTGGACAAGGAACTGAGTTTTGGATTGAAATTCCCATACCCGTGGAGAGACAAGCAGTTAATTACATGAAATCATTAAGTTTAATTAAATAAATAAATATCTTCAGAATCCGGCTTAGTTTATGAATACTTTAAGTCAATTTTCTAGCGATCGCTCTTAGAGGTTGTTTGAAAAGTCCTCTTGTCAGTAACAAAACGTTTTAGATCCCCCTAAATCCCCCTTAAAAAGGGGGACTTTGATTCCGGTTCCCCCCTTTTTAAGGGGAGCCAGTGCGTTGGGCGGCTCCGCCGACTTGAAGCATCTGGCGTGGGCTAGGGGGGATCAATTAAGTGCCTAAAATCACAGCCAATCACTTTTCAAACAACCTCTTAACTATAATAATCCTATTTGATCAGAGGTCGAAAAAGACCTCTTTTTTGTTGAGAATTGATACTACAAAAAATCTGGTAATTACAGCAGTTTGATCGCAAACTGCTGTAATTTCAAGAATAAAATCGGATTCCTATAACATTTTAAATGGGTAAATAGAGCGTACACTATCGAGTCGGCGAACATCGAAAGGTAATTTAATAGTAAAAGTGCTGTCTTTACCGAATTCGCTTTGCACATCTATAATGCCGTGGTGTGCCTGGACAATTGCTTGCGCGATCGCTAATCCTAATCCAGAACCGCCAGTACTACGGGAGCGATCGCTATTCACTCGATAAAAGCGGTCAAAAATCCGAGTCAAATCCTGCTGCGGAATACCAATGCCTGTATCTTGAATTTGAATTATAGCATAATGGTCACTGCGGTCTAAGCAAACAGTTACCTTTCCTGTTTGTGGGGTGTATTGAATTGCATTGACAATTAAGTTAGAAAACAAACGATAAAGCTGATCTGCATTACCAATAACATCCAAAGGAGTTGACACCTGTACTGAAGATGTTAACGTTACACCAGATGCGATCGCTAATGCTGCAAATTCTTCTATTAAGTCGTTAACAATATCATTCAAGGAGCAAATGTCTCGTTGCATTGGCGCAGGTTGACGATCCAGGCGAGTTAGTAATAGTAAATCTGTAACAAGGGTTGTGAGTCGCTGATTTTGACGCTGTAGAGTTTGCAGAATGTCGCGTGCTTCTATTTCATCCAGTTGAGGCATCAAAAGCGCTGATTCTACCGTCGCTTGTGTTGCTGCAAGAGGTGTCCGCAATTCGTGTGCGGCATCTGCTGTAAATTGTTGGATTTGTCTATATGAGCGATAAATTGGTTGCATTGCTAATCCTGCTAACCACCAACTAGTAATACCAACCAGAAGCATTACGATTGGTAATCCGAATCCTAAAATGAGTTTCACAGCAACAAGATAACTATTGAAGTCTGCGAGACTTCGCCCTATTTGGATATAACCCCAATCGCGGTTTTCTTTGGTGTGCAAAATAAAGGAAATCTGGTGATAAAGGTTTCCTTGGTTGTCTTTGAGAGTTTGCCAAAGTTCCTTATTAAAAACTAAGGGCAATTGCTCTGGATAAGTACCTGCGATCGCAATTAAGCGACCTGAATTATCAAAAAAACGTACATAGTAATTGCTTTGGTTGATTGCGCTTAAAATATGACGTTTGGGATTTGCCTGTTCTTGAATGCAGCTAGTACCAACTATACAAATATTTGGTACTAGCTGTTGTATAACTGGTTCTAGTTGACCAGGTTGCTGTAATTTCAATTCAATACTATCGTGCAACGTTCCGGCAACAGATTCCAATTCTCGGTCTAATGTTACCCAATGGGCATGGGAAATTGCTCTATAAATGCCGAATCCGCACAGGCTTAAAATAAAAGCCATGACAAGCGCATACCACAACGCCAATCGAAAACGGGTCTGCTTAAATAGTTTATTTTGATTCATTGGTGAGATTGAAACGATATCCCATACCATGCAAAGTTTCAATCATATTCGCGCAGCTACTATTGGCTAGTTTGCGCCGCAGTAGACGCATTTGAGCGGCTACAACATTACTTATGGGTTCCGCATTCACCTCCCAAAGCTGATAACGAATTTGTTCGGTGGTAACAATTTGGTTCGGGTGCTTCATTAAATACTCTAATAATTGAAACTCTTTATTAGTCAAGAAAATCTCTTGTTTATTCCCCCCACTGTTTTGACTAATAACTATATTATTGCCGTAATCTAGAGTCAGGTTGCCAACAGTTAATTCCTGTGGCTGAAATTGGGGCGATCGCCTCTGCAATGCCCGCAACCTAGCTAGTAATTCTGCCATGCCAAATGGCTTTACTAAGTAGTCATCTGCACCCGCATCCAGCCCAGCAACTTTATCTTCCATTCTGTCTTTAGCTGTCAGCATCAGTACAGGCAAAGAGCTTTTGTAATGACGTAACCTTTTGCATAATTCTAATCCTGAAATTCCAGGTAACATCCAATCGAAAATAGCTAATGTGTATTGCGTCCAGCTATTTTCTAAATATGCCCAAGCATCAGTACCATCTGTTACCCAATCAATTAAATATTTCTGCTGGATCAGAGTTCGCTTAATAGCAGCGCCCAAATCTGGTTCATCTTCAACTAGTAGGATTCTCATAAACTTCAACCATTACATTTACCACAATTTATACTCCTACTTTAAGTAATATGACATCTCTAGGCAATATCGGACTCCTATTTTATTTTTGAAACAACTCGATTCTTGTTACCTGTTGACTTCAATAAAATCCCATAGTTTGTTAGTCAAAAAATGGGATTAGTAAATACGAAACCAAGCAACACCTATGGGGATTATCGCATCAATACCAACCTCTCTAACCGAGAAGCGGTAGACAGAACTATTACCAATATTTCGTCTTTTTATCTTGTTAAGATCAATATCAAACTTAGTGTTAGGGGCAACTGGTTCAGTAAAAACTAGTAGTATTATTTTACCGTTGACAGATATATTAGTGTTAATTCTCTGCCCCTTTTCATCCATAATCTCGATATTCTTAATGTTATTACTTATAGTTACATTGTCTGGAACTTGGATAAGTAACTGGGTAACAGCCTTGCTATTTTCGGGAATGTGTAACCTGAAACTATGTCTAACAATTTGCCAGCGCATAGGCGGAAATTGTACATTTCCATCGATATGGGGAATTCTATCATGATCTGTTCTAGCACTTGCATAGTTAGGAGCAATAATAACTGTGGTAGCCAGAGTCAATGCAATCGTGTAAATCAGTTGTTTCTTCATATTAAGTTACGAAAACATTAAATTAGTGAGAAAATCTTCAGGTTTATACTTCGTAAACAAACCTATTATTAATAGATACATCACAATTTTGTAAAGCCATGCTTAAATCCCCCCGATGTTCACCTAGATTTCGGGGTATTTTAGACAGTTGGCTTGTCTAAAGTAAATTAAATTTACTAGTGATGTTGTTATTAAGGAGGTAGATTCCCTCTTTCTACTAGCATGACAAGTAATAATGAAATTAGGATGAAATTTAAACATTTGTCGTTAAAATCTATAAATTAAAATATAAGAAATTGAGTTACACATACAGGAATCTCTACATTATTACCAACGACTTTACTAGAACTTTTCAAGACAAAGAACATAGAGTCAAGATAAATTCTTTTCCAAAAACTTTACCCACCTTGACAGGGCTAGCTTTACTCCGAAAAAGAAACCCAAAGGCGGGCAGTTGAAGTGGAATACAAGCGTTCGATATTTTCTAACTAAGAAAAGTTACCGATTAAAATTAAAACGCCCATCTACCTTTTCGCCTTTAACATCCGCAGTAATTTTCACTTGATACTGACCAGATGTATTTTCAGATAGGGCTGCTGTGTAGTGTTTCCCACTAACGTCATAGGTTAAAGGAATTGATTTTTGTTTCCCATCGGGTAGCTGGACTTGAGCTGTTACCTTTGCGTTAGGTACTGCTTCGTGATTGTCACCTTTTTGCAAATATAAATCCATGTGAGTTGTATTGGTTTCTTTCTCAGTTAAGAACTCCAAATGATAGATTCCTGTCTCCACAACTTGACCGCCTTTAGATTCACCATGCTGACTATCTGTTTTTTTAGCCGTAGGTGAAGTTATAACAGATGGAGTCTTGGCACTTGAAGTAGAAGAAACTGGACTATTTTCTGTATTAGCTGTTTGATTACTATTACTACAAGCTCCCAAAAAAAGCAGTCCTAAACTTCCGATAATAATCAAGCCAGATTTTGATGTTTTCATTAATTTATTCCTTGTTTGAAATTCATTGATAATTTGAACAAATTCTTTTAGCAATCTACTACATCAGCTTTAAATGATCCATGAAAATCTTTCTGTATTGACGTTTTGGGAGTTAGATAATTCTCACAATAGAAACAGGATTATTACTTGTATTTACACCTGCTATCAAGTATTTCAATAAATAGAATTATTGTGATATGTCTTATTGCTCAAAAACTGCTTTTGGTACTTTGCCATCCTCTACAACTGACATAGTACGTTTAGGCAATAAGAACTTACCAAACTTAGCATATAAAGCTGGTAACACTAGCAATGTTAACGCTGTAGAAGTAAACAATCCGCCCAAAACCACTACAGCTAAGGGCTGTAATATTTCTTTCCCTGCACCTGTACCAATTACTAAAGGTATCATTCCTAAAGCTGAAGTGAGAGCCGTCATCAAAATGGCGACTAATCGCTCCATCGAACCCTCAAAAATTACTTGCTGTAAAGGCATTCCTTGTGCAATTTTGCCGTTGTAGTTATCTACTAGCAGTAGTCCGTTACGTGTAGCAACACCAAATAGAGTAATGAATCCTACTAAGGAAGCAACAGAGATAATCCCACCCCCCAAAGCAATAGAAAATATACCTCCCACCAAAGCCAGGGGTAAGTTAATCATAATCATCAGCATGGCAGCAACAGATTTAACTGCGAAGTACATTAAGACTGCAATGATGACCAACGCTAATCCCCCGAAGACTAGCAAATTTTGGGTGGCTCGTTGCTCTGATTCAAACTGACCGCCGTATTGGATAAAATAGCCTGTGGGTAACTGTATCGACTGACGAACTTTGTTTTGAATTTCCTCTACAGCAGAGCCTAAATCTCGACCGGAGACATTCGCAGAAACGACAATCAGGCGTGAGACATTTTCCCGATTAATTGTGTTGGGGCCAGTTCCATAGTCAATGCTGGCGAGCTGTGCTAAAGGGATTTTTTGCCCTGTGGGGGTATCTACTAGTAAGTTGCGGATTACATCTAAGTTGTTGCGTGATTCTGGTTGCAACCAAACTACAAGGTCAAATAATTGTTGCCCTTCGAGTACTTGAGAGACAACTCGCCCATTGAGTGCAGTTTCTAGCATTTCAGTGAGTTGACCTACAGTTAAGCCATAACGGGCTGCGGCTTCCCGGTTAAATTGAATTTGCACCTGTCTAATGGGAACTTGGGGTTCGAGTTGTAAGTCCACAATTCCTGAAATACCTGTCATAGCAGATTGAACTTCAGATCCGATGTGGCGCAACTCTGCTAAATCAGGTCCGAAAATTTTAACTGCGATCGCACTTCTTACACCTGATAATACCTCATCCATGCGGTGCGAGATAAAGCCGCCAATATTGGAAGCGACTCCAGGAATTTTACCAAACTCCTGCCGCAGCTTTTCAATACTCCCTTGCCGATCTTTTAATCCTTCTGCACTTAATTCCACATCTAAATGTCCCAAATTCACACCCCCTGCATCCGCATCACCCGCCGCACGTCCAGCGCGTAACTGTACTGTTTTAAATCGCTTGTCGTCTTTAAGCGCATCTTCCAACGCAAATCCGACTTGGTTTGTCGCCTCCAGAGAACTCCCCGGATAAAGCAAAACTGTGTTAACTAAGGATGGTTCTTGAAATTCTGGCAAAAATACCCTTCCCAAACTCGGTAAAATTACCAAAGAAGCTACTAAAGATGCACCCGCTACTGCCAAAATAATTGTCGGGAAACGGATAGAAAAATTGACCAGAGGTCGATAAATTCGTTGTGATAAAGCACTTATCCAGGTATCATCGGCTGGTAGTTGTCGATTTGCTAGCAAAATTGCACAAAGTGCCGGAGATAAAGTCATTGCCACTAAGGTAGAGGCAAAAATTGATACCAAATAGGCAACACCCATTGGCGCAAATATCCGACCTTCTACACCTGTAAGGGTGAAAATTGGGGCAAAGACAACGCCAATAATCACCGTTGAAAAAATAACACTGACTCTAACTTCTACTGAAGTATCATAAACAACCTTAAATGGATGCACTGGATTGCTTGCTACTTGGTTCTTGCGTAGACCCTGGTAACAGTTTTCCATATCTACAATTGAGTCATCCACTACTGAACCAATGGCAACAGCTAATCCTCCCAGTGTCATCGTGTTGATACCTTGGCCAAACAAGCCTAGAATCATCATGCCAATCAGGACTGATAAGGGAATGGCGCTGAGAGTAATAATTGCGGTGCGCCAGTTCATCAAAAACATCAACAAGATGATGGAAACGATGATAATACCATCGCGTAGAGAACTGGTAACATTTTCAATCGCAGCCTCAATAAAGTTTTCTTGGCGGAAGGTTTCTGTAACTTTTACATCTTTGGGTAAGCCAGCTTTAATTTCTGCGATCGCATTTTCAACTGCTTTAGTAACTGTGGGAGTATCATTCTGCGGCTGCTTGTTGACCATCACCACAATTGCTGGTTGACCATTTAAACTCCCATCGCCACGTTTTAAGCCGGCTCCAATGCGGACATCTGCCACATCTTGCAACAGTACAGGCGTTCCGTTCCGTGCAGTTATTGCAGATTTACCCAGTTGTTCAATTGACTCGATGCGCCCTAAGCCACGAATAATTAACTCTTGGTCTGGATTTACCAAAAAGCCACCCGCAGCATTGACGTTAGCTCCTCTAGCCGCAGATGTGACTTCATCTAAGGTGACATTGAAAGCTTTTAATTTCGCTGGATTCACCAATATCTGATACTGGCGAATATCACCACCATAAGCAATTACTTGAGAAATCCCCGGTACAGCTAGCAATCTATTGGTAACATCGCGGTCAACTAAGCGCCGCACTTCCATCAGTGGGGTTGTTTCAGCAGTGAAAGCGTACTGTAAAACTGTGCCAATGGGGGAAGAGATGGGCGAAATTTGGGGATTTTCCACGCCCTCTGGTAATTTTTGTAGTACCTGCTGTAATCGTTCTGTTACTAGTTGACGGGCTTGATAAACATCAGTCCCCCATTTAAAAATGACTTTGACAACGGAGATGCTGACAGCAGAGGAAGAACGTACCGTTTCTACTCCCGGTGTACCATTAACCGCGCTTTCAATTGGCAAAGTAATTAGGGTTTCAACTTCTTCTGGTGCTAGTCCTGGGGCTTCAGTTTGAATCTCAACTTGGGGCGGAGCGAAGTCAGGAAAGACATCCAGTGGCATCTGAGTCAGATTATATGTACCCCAAATTATGACTACAATTGCGAGTAGTACGACTATCCAGCGTTGAATAATTGACCACTTGAGGATGGCATTTAACATATTTTGTTTAATTAACGTTCAGTGAAAATACGCGGTAAGTGTAAAGTAGGATTTCTAGATATCTGTTATTTAGGTCAACTAAGATTGTGGATGGTGAGATTCTTCTTGCTCATGCACAATTGTTGTTCTAGATAAAGCTGGAGACTTAGAGTTGTTGTGATGAATCTCTGTTTCAGATGCAGGAGTGTCTAATTCAGAATTACCTATTAGTATCAGATGCGACTTACTGCGACGACCAGCCCAGAAAGTACCTGCCATAAAAGCTACAGTAGCTAGTGCAGATCCTCCCACTGCTGCAATCCACCAAGGTACTGGTAAGCTAGGCGTTTTAACTTCTGTTGTTTGTGCAGGAGTTTCCGTGTGTTCGTCTGCTTTTTTCTTGGTATCACCCCGTAAAGATTGAGCGTAAAGTTGCGGTGCACGTTGGGTAACTATCAAATCACCCTCGAATAAGCCACTCTTTACTTCAACTGTGTCCCCAGAGGTTTGACCTAAGATAATTTCAACAGGCTGATAGGCGTTACCATTTTGCAGATAAACCTGTTTTTTGCCATTTGCTTCTACCACAGCCGCACTCTTAATTGCCAAGATTGCTGACGATGTTTGATTTGTAAAAACTTCTAGTTCCGCAAACATTCCAGGCTTGAGAACTCCACCTGGGTTATCTATTTCGGCTTTAACAGGCACAATGCGCGTATCGTCTGCTACTACAGAACTAATTACTGCAATTCGTCCGTTGAAGGTGCGGTTAGGTACAGAAGCCACTTTCAAGCTTACCCGTTGACCAATCTTAACTTTATCTAAATCTTTTTCATAAATATTCGCTGTGGCAAAAACGCGGCTGTCATTGACAATTGTCATTAACTTGCCACCCGCGTCCTCAAATGTTTGACCGAGAGTAACTTCCCTATCAGCAACTTTACCGGAAATCGGAGCAGATACCGTCACTAATCCCTGAGCATTAGCGCGGTTTCCTAGTTGAGAAAGGCGGGTTTGATAGGTGGTGTTACTAAGTTGGATTTTTGATTTAGCCAGATCAATAGATGACTGAGCCGTTTTGAGTTTAGACTCAGCTTCGATAACATCGCGGCGGCTATTAGCTGTGGTTAATTTAGTTTTAGCTTCTGCTAGCTGTGTTTGGGATTCTAGGGCTGTGCGACGTGGCAAAGCACCAGAATCAGCTAACTGTCTGTCTTTGTTATACTTTTCTTGAGCATAAGCTACTAGGCTCTGTGCTTGAGTTATTTCAGCTGCGGCTATTTGCTGATAGCGATCGTAATTTTGCTGGGCTAGTCTTAAGTCAGCTTGGCTGGAGCGCAAATCAGCTTCACCTTCCGCCAATTTTTCTTGAGAGTTAACCCGCAGTTCCACTAAGTCAGGACTAGATACAACAGCTACAGGTTGACCTTTTTGAACATTTGCACCGGGTTCTACTAATAACTCAACCACTTTCGCCCCTGAAATTGGGGTAGTCACTTCCACTTTTTGGTTGGGTAAAATTTCAATTTGTCCAGTGGTTTTAATACCAATGGCTAATTGTTGGCGTTTAACTGGCTCAACTTTAATTCCTAACCGTTGGGCAGTTTGAGTGTCAACTTGAATGGAATTAGTTGCTGGGGTGGCTTCACTTTCTCCTTGAAATTCATTTCCGTGGCCGCCGTGGGCTAAAACTACTATCGGACTTGCCAATAACAACAAGCTTGCAAGTGTACCAGAAACACAACGCATGGTTACAATTAGTTGGAAACGCAGAGAGTTGGGCATCGCTATTAGAAATCCTGAAGTATGAAATCAAAGGAACATTTAGTTAAAAAAGCTAACTTTTTTTTGGGATTTTTCTGCATCTCATTCCCAGTCTTTCATCTAAAAATGAAATTGGTATGAAATTGAAAACTGATTACGACATTTGAGCTTCTGAACCTCAATAAGATTTACGTAAAACTACGCGCTGTAGGGGCAATTCATGTAGACGCAAAGCGGCTTCCCGCAGGGTATTGCCCCTATCTGAAAATCATTCTTTTCGGCTATTGTTTGCGTAAGTCCTGCTCAAATTTTGAGTTGGAACTCAAGACAGCTATGCGATGCCTAACGGCAAGCCACTATACGTGTACGTAGTATTAAAGATCAGTGACCTAATCCTGAGAAATTTTTTGTAAAAACTCTTTGACTTCTGTTGGTTTACGGAGAATAATAACTTGCTGATTTGGTGCTACTTGACAAAGTTTTTCTAAAATTTCAGGACGACGAGTAATTGGGTATGACCATATATATTTGAGAAATTCCCAGTTCAATCTTTCAGGACAATCTGATGCCATGTCAGGTCTGGATTGTCTTGCATACATGAAGCTACGCTTAATTAGTCGTGACAAACATAAAAGACGAGGAAAATCCAAAAAAATCACCGTATCTGCAACCGATAAACGAATGTCGAGAGTACCGCTATAGTTACCATCCATGATCCAAGATTCTCGCAAGATTAGGTCTTGGATTATGCTTTGCCATTCAGCTTTTGGAGTCTCAACCCAGCCAGGATTCCAGTACCAAATATCTAAGTGAATTACTTCTAAGCCTAAGATGGTTCCCAGTTGACGGGCTAGGGTAGATTTACCAGCACCCCCAGAACCAATAATTAAAATTTTTTTCATCTTAGATTCTGCACCTCATTTTCCAGATCAAGAGGGTAAGCATTGCTCACCCAAATAACCGTCTTCAGAGCAACTCAATACGCCGTTTTTCTGTCTCGATGATTAATCCACCCTGTTTTTTAAGGGGGATCTTTAAGGGCTATGTACCTTAAGCAAACCGTATTGCTTAAACTTCTACTGGATGTTGCCCATAATAGGGCAAAGCCTCTGACCAATTAGGAGATTTGCCCTGTTGCCAATCAAGATTAGCTAGTTCCAAGATACTCGTCACCGTCGCTGCTAACCCAGATTGGGCTTGAATTAGCTGATAACTAGTATTCCAATTAGCTAAAGTTTCCTGCCATGCTTCTGGTGTCATAACTGTATCTGGCAAACACGCTCTTAGTCCAGAAGTATCTGGCTCCAGCTGATAAATAGCAGCAAAAATTTGACCCCGTTGTGCTGGCATTTCCACAGCAATAGTTTTTGGATTTTGACTTTTGCCTCCTTCTGACCAAACTACCGCCGCTAAAGTTGAAATCGCAAATACAGGAATATCTAATTGTTGTCCCAAAGTACGGGCTGTAACAACACCAATGCGAGTTCCCGTAAAACCGCCAGGCCCTTTTGCAACTGCAATATAAGAGAAATCTGCCCAAGTTTGGGGTTTGATAAATTCAATTAAATGTTGATGTATTAAGCTAGATAAATCACGTCCCAAATTCCAAACTTGAGAGCGAGTCTCATCAGCAAAATTACTAATTGCTAGTCCTAATTCGGGAGTGGTAGTGTGCAATGATAAAGCGTATTTTGTAGTTGTGAGGTGTTTTAGTTCTGTGGTCAAAGTTAATTAAAATATCTATTTTTATAGAGTTAATGTGATTTATTCAAGCATATAATATAGTGCTTCTTAATTGAAAAGTTTAATCGACTATCTTTATAAGGTTTTACTGAATATTTAAAAAGTAACAAATCAGTTGAGTAACAATCAGTCAAACGGTCTTGTTGCAAGGTTTCTGAGAGCCAATGCTGTTCGCAGTTAAGATGAGTGATTTGGATTACCGCCTTGCTGTCTCAGTAGATAGTCTAAAATTCGGTCAATTCGCTCTAAGGCAGCACCCGTAGTAAGTTTAAACTCCTGAAACTGAGATTTTTGTTCCTCATAGTTTCGGTCAAGCCTTAGCATGAGTGCTTCTAATCGCTCAGTTCGTGCCTTTGTTTCCTCTATCTCACCGCCTGCCTTTGTAAATAAGCGTTGTGTGTGAGTGATAAAACTGTCAACTTTATCAGAAAGTTGGTCAACACGTACTCCTAGCTGGTCAAGGTTAGATTGGGTACGGTCTTGTTTTATGGTCAACTCGTCAAGATGAACTTGGGTACGATCTTGTTTGATGGTCAACTGGTCAAGCTGCACCCCTATCTGGTCAAGGTTAGATTGGGTACGGTCTTGTTTGATGGTCAACTGGTCAAGCCGTCTGCTTGCTGATTCTGCGTAGCTAGCAGTAGACACTAGCAATTGCTTAACAGTTTCGAGTTCATCTTCTACATTGTCTAGTCGCTGTGCGTTGGTCATACTGTTTTCTCTTGGCTGACTTCTTTGATCTTATACGATCGCCTTTTCGCCTTCCTAAGAATAAGTTTTGTTAGTTGGGGGACGCTTAAAAATTCTCTTGCTGCCCATTGTCATCCCCATCTGTATGATACATCCGCTCAAACGCTTATACAGCAGCTTGTCGAGGGGTTCAACGAAATAATCAGGGTTTGAGCGATCGCTATACCCCCTCGCAAAACTTACGTGTGCAAAGTCAAAATAGATACTTTTGCTTTCAATAAGAAACTTGTGATTCAATTGTCAAGGTTCTGTTATTAATGGGCATGACCTTAACATACTACTGTCAAATTGTCAAGTCGGCACTAATTCACCAGGACGCAATTTCGACCATTTCCCCATTTCCCGCTTAAAGCTCAGACAACCAACAACATCCCATTCCATTTCAATTACATCATCTTGAGTCCGAATGTTGACATTAATAGAGGGTTCATTCGGGTCAAAATTTGGTGTTTCAGTCAAGTGAGGCTGTTGGTGCTGCCCTTCAACGGCATGATAGGTAAAACAGCTGTCTACATAGTGGCAGTTCACGCAAATACACATAATAGAACCAACTCCAGACGCCTTTATTGTTAATCTAACTTAAGCCCAACTGTTATTCATGAGTTGCTGGGTTGATTTTTATTACAATGCGTAAATCAGTTTCTTCTACCCTAGCTCCCGAAAATTGGCCTTTTAGCTTGGAATGGCTGCCACAACCTGCTTACATGGTAGGTGGCGCTGTCCGGGATGCCATCCTGGGCAGAACTCGTGAATACCTAGATTTAGATTTTGTTATACCATCTAACGCGGTAAAGGTCGCCAGAGCGATCGCTCGTCATTACCAAGCTGGTTTTGTGTTACTTGATCGAGAACGACAAATTGCCCGTGTGGTTTTTCCCCATGCTACTGCTGACTTTGCCCAACAGGAAGGAAATAGTTTAGAAGTTGACTTGCACAGACGGGATTTTACAGTCAATGCGATCGCCTATAATCCGCATACGCAAGAAATCATCGATCATCTGCAAGGTGATGCAGACTTACAACAGGGTATTTTGCGAATGATATCACCCGCCAACCTAGAAGATGATCCTTTGCGGTTAATGCGTGCTTATCGTCAAGCTGCACAGCTAGGTTTTACTATTGAGCCAGTTACCCAAGCCGCAATTCGTTTGTTGGCATCACATATCAGCAAAGTTGCCTCAGAACGAGTTAGGGTAGAAATTGGCTATCTGCTGGCAAATTCTCAGGGTACTCCCTGGATAACAAGTGCTTGGGAAGATGGTTTACTTTCCCCTTTCTTTAAAAATGCCACTCGTGAAAGCTTTATCAAACTAGCAGCAGTTGACAATGCAGCTGTCTTACTCACCCAAAATTGGCCACAATTAGGAACACAACTACAAGAGTATATCCGCGATCGCATCAAAACCACTTGGTTAAGTATTGCCAAACTTGCTTGTCTTGTCAACCCAGATCCAGAATTAGCAGAAATAGAGCTACAGCAACTAACCTATAGTCGTGCCGAAATCCGGGGTGTCACCACTGCTCTGAAACTGTCACCGCAGTTTCAAGCAGCTGATATGTCATTGAGAGAACAGTACTTTTTGTTCCATGACGCAGATATTGTTTTTCCCGCTACGGTAGTGCTAGCTGTAGCACTTGATAATTTGGTAGGGGAGATTTCTGGCGACAAGCCGCTGCGATCGCTTATGTACGCACCTTTGATCAACCGCTACCTAAGCCCTGATGATCTGGTCGCTCATCCTACTCCATTATTAAGCGGCAAGCAACTAATTATAACATTAGATATTCCGGCATCACCAATAATCGGCAAACTGCTGTCAGAAATTGCTGTTGCACAAGCTGAAGGGAAAGTTTCAACATCAACAGAAGCGATCGCATTTGCACGTCAGTTACTTGAGGGTTAAATATATCTAAATATCTGATCAATTTCTGGTGATGCAATAGAGGCGATATCTGCGGTAATCATTGATTACTTCAAAGACGATCCAAAAACTCCTGCTATCCCAATCATTGCAGTAAGTAACACCTCTAAAAGAATTGCACAAGATTATGACTCCACGATGCTCACAGGATTTGACGATTGCATTACTAGTCATTATTTTTTTGTAATGTTTTCATGAACTAATTAGTCACTACTGAACTGTCAACTACCTATAGTCAGTTTTTATTTTTAAAAGTTTGATATCCTCATAACCAACACTTAAGACTCTAAACGTCGAATCTGGGATTAATTGTATTGCTGAATACAGAAAATGACACAGAAATTTTATAATTAACAATTAATCACTATAAATTTAAAACAATTAATCACCATAAATTTAAAGATGACTTTAAAAATGATTTTGTAGATATATTTTGTGAGAAAGTTAAAACAAAGGTATGTTCACTGATTTCAACTTTATGGATTCTTTATCTATCAATTACTTACTTGAAGAATTGAAAAACCCCGATGCTACAGTCCGCGAAAAAGCAACTAGAAAAATCTGGCGGATCTGGTTTCAGCAAAAAGGAATTTATGGGCTGGAAATAATTGACCGCAGTCAAAAGTTACTGGATGCAGGTGAAATTGCTGAAGCCGAAACAGCACTGACAGCACTAATCAAAGACCAGCCAGATTTTGCCGAAGCCTGGAATCGCCGTGCTTTCCTCTATTACAGTATTAGTTATTATCAAAAATCTCTAGAAGATTGTCTGATGGTTATACAGATAAATCCAATACATTTTGGCGCTCTTCACGGTATGGGCTTGTGTTATGCGGCACTAAAAGACTATAGTCAAGCTATCCGAGCTTTTCAACGCGCTTTAGAAATTCAACCCTATTCGCTAGTCAATCAAAAGTTGATTCTAGAATGTACATTTAGATTCAGCTATAATGGCAAATAAGTAATTCAAAATTCATGCATTCAAAATGTTCGCGTAGCGCATTGCCCTGAGCTTGCCGTACCCTTCTCCTGTCGGAGACGCTACGCGAACGGGATCTTGCTACGCACAGCGTCTCGTAGAGAATAAATGCTATCGGGTAAGCATCCTGGCATTCGGCTAAATGCGAATTAAAGCAAAGACAGCTTAGGAGAGAGCATTATACTGTTTTATTAATTCATCATCACCCTAATTAACAGCAATTCATCGCCTTAGTCGCCGCAATTTTATTCAATACAGTTCTATCTGGATTGGTAGTAGCGTCATTTTTCGCTGGACTCTGAGTTTATCTTGGCATGAGGATCTGCGATCGCCCGGCTAATTTGACCCAGACGCAAGCTACCGTCTTGAAACTGAATATCAGCGTCTAACTCTTGAGATAATATGTGGTAACGAGCGATTGCTGTCGCAGACGGCAAGCCGCCTTAATATCCTGATTTCTCAGGTTCCCAGGCTCACCACGTTTGCACTATTAGTGCGTGGTGATATCTCCTCAAGCGCAAACCTCTCCCAAGAGGGAGACGCAAGCGCAAACCTCGCGCGTCCGGGTCTCCCGGCGTGAGAGTTTGTAAGAAGCGCGGTTTTCATGCCCAAAGGGCTGTACGCGCGTCCGGGTCTCCCTAATGAAGAGTTTGTAAGAAGG
>JBBSCU010000032.1:0-29977 GCA_038249935.1 Chroococcales cyanobacterium | reverse complement strand
TTGCCAATGTATCATAAAGATCCTTTTGATCGGATGTTAATTGCTCAGGCTTTGGTAGAAGGTCTAACGATAATTACTGTAGATCAGAAGTTTAAATTTTATGATGTGCCGTTGTTAATAACTGAATCATAAATATTTGCTACTTCGATGGGTGAAGTTAGAGGCAACCATCGCTTACCTGTCAAAGAATTCTCAACTAAAAATCATCTCTGTGGTTTCACTAATGCCAATCCACCAACTCATCTGCTAGAGATTTGAAAGGTTTACTGTTATATAAGAAATGCTTGCTAGAGTCTGGAGTGCATCAATTGTAGGCATCGATGCCGTCAAAGTAGGCGTAGAAGTCGATGTGTCAGGAGGATTACCGGGAATTGTTGTCTTGGGATTGCCAGATTCAGCGATTCAAGAATCAAGAGAAAGAGTCAAAGCAACGCTGAAAAATGCAGGTTTTGCCTTTCCCATGCGAAAGATCGTGATTAATTTAACTCCGGCAGATTTACGCAAAGAAGGACCCAGTTTCGATTTGCCGATTAGTGTGGGAATTTTGGCGGCTTCTGAGCAAGTTAGCCCTGATTTGTTGGGGGATTATCTATTCTTGGGCGAAGTCTCCCTAGATGGCAGTTTACGTCCGGTGGCTGGTGTCTTACCGATCGCAGCAGCAGCCCAAAAGATGGGAATTGCAGGTTTAGTTATCCCTGCTGATAATGCCCAAGAAGCGGCAGTGGTTGAAGGTTTGGCTGTTTATGGTTGCAAACATCTATCTGAGGTGGTAGATTTTTTAAATAATCCGGGGCGCTACAAACCTGTGCAGATGGATGAGACACCGGAGATCGCAACAGTATCTTACCCTGGCGCAGATTTGCATGATGTTAAAGGACAAGCTCATGCGCGTCGAGCCTTAGAAATTGCTGCGGCTGGCGGACATAATTTAATTTTTGTTGGGCCACCTGGTAGTGGGAAAACCATGTTAGCACGGCGCTTACCAGGGATTTTACCGCCCCTGAGTTTTGATGAATCTTTAGAAGTGACTCGCATTCATTCGGTGGCTGGCTTATTGAAAAATCGTGGTTCATTGGTACGCGATCGCCCTTTTCGCAGTCCCCACCACTCAGCATCCGGGCCTTCTCTCGTTGGTGGTGGTAGCTTCCCTCGTCCTGGGGAAATTTCATTATCTCACAGGGGCGTGCTTTTTTTGGACGAATTAACAGAATTTAAGCGTGATGTGTTGGAATTTCTGCGTCAACCTTTGGAAGATGGTTACGTCACAATTTCCCGCACCAAGTTATCGGTAACGTTTCCCGCGCAGTTTACTTTGGTGGCGAGTACCAATCCCTGTCCATGCGGTTACTATGGCGATACCATCCAACAATGTACTTGTTCTCCCCGGCAACGTGAGCAATATTGGGCAAAACTTTCTGGGCCATTGATGGATCGAATAGATTTACAAGTTGCGGTGAATCGCTTGAAACCAGAAGAGATTACCCAACAACCTACCGGAGAAGCATCAGCATCAGTGCGCCAACGAGTTCAACAAGCAAGCGATCGCGCAATTACCCGCTTCCAAGAAGAACCAAATCTGCGTTGCAATGCCCATTTACAGAGTCGTCATCTTCAGAAATGGTGCAAATTAGATGATGCTAGTCGCAATTTATTAGAAGTAGCAATTAGAAAATTAGGTTTATCGGCAAGAGCAAGCGATCGCATTCTCAAAGTAGCACGGACTATTGCAGATTTAGCGGGAGAAGATGAGATGAAAACCAATCATGTAGCGGAAGCGATTCAGTATCGCACAATTGATAGAATGCAATAAGAATCTTATTATGATGGCTTGAGTCTGTTAAATAGTTGATGTTATCAACAAGCTAAAACAGCAACGCTAAAGCTATGATTCTAATAAATGAGTGAGAGTCGAAACTTTATGGACATCAATACTTTAGCAGAATTACAGACCGCAAATTTAAAAGTCAATATTTTGCTGGAAACTAAAGAAGATGGTAGCGCGATCGCATCTATTTTGGAACTTCCCCAGTATCGTGTTGAAGCAGCAACTCGTGAACAAGCACTCTTGATACTGAATCAGCTTTTGGTTCAGCATTTAGACAAAGTTGAAGTCATTCCGATGGAAATCAAATTACCTCAAACTGAGCAATCTCAAAAACCTTGGATGAAATTTGCCGGAGTATTTAAAGATGATCCAGACTTTGACATAGTTCAGCAGTATATTCAAGAGTATCGTCAAGAATTGGATGCTACTGAGAATGGAGCAGATTTCAGTCCGCAGAGGGAAGCAAGTTGAGTCTTTGGATTCTCGATACTGATAGCGTTTCTCTTTTCCAGAGAGGAAATTTAGAAATTGCTCGTCGCCTAAACAATATTGACGCTAGCGAAGTAGCGATTACAATTATCACCGTCGAGGAACAACTTCGTGGACGATTTCAAGTTATTCGACGAGCGGCTCCTAATGAACTGGTTTCAGCTTATGATAAATTACACGTAACGTTTGATAGTTTGAAAGGCTTCAATATCTTAAAATTCACTGCTGAAGCCCAAAAACTATATATAAATCTACTTCATCAAAAGATTAAAGTTGGTCGGCAAGATTTACGGATTGCTGCCATCGCTCTCTCGGTAAATGGAATTTTGGTTACAGGGAACAACCGAGACTTTTGTCAAGTACCAAATTTAGTTTTGGACAATTGGACTTTGTAAAGCCGTTCTTCAAGCCGCGCAATAGTTGTTAGAGATGCCAAAAATTAGGTTCATTGGCAAGAGCAAGCGATCGCTTTAGTATATAAAATACTGTAGGAGCGATCGCACTTCTTATTGTCTACCAAAAAACAAATTATTTATAGATATTCCCATCAAAGAAATTATCGACTCTGCTAAATTCATCCTCAAGGACGCTTCACAAACTCTCTGGGACTGACGACCACTTAAGTTAAGACGCAAGAGAGATTAATTGACCAATACGCTTGAGAATTTGCAAAACTGTGTACAGTTCTCTCGCGGATGCAAACGGAGCAAAGACCCTTGACAAGTCGTACTGTGGTGTATTTGTTCGCGTCACTTTGACAAATAAAATATCGTCTCCATTCGTCACCATCCCAAATACAGGTTTACTGGGGTTGGGGTTAGCCATCATATAAGCTAGAGCTTGCGGTACAGCCGACCAAACTGACAACGTGGTTTTTTTCGACTCTAACACCATGACCCACAACTGATCTTGTAGCACTAAAACGTCAATCCGTCCGCGCAGTATCTCCTCGCCATCATCTAACACCAGTTCCACAGATGATTCAGCCTTAATTCTGAAAGGAGGATCATAAAACCCAGACAGTGCAAGTATTGGTGACACTAACAACAAGATGACTGTCCCTTCTAGTAAATCACCTCCGGCACGGTGATAGAGATACCTGCGCCGCACGACATCCACAGAGGCTTTTTCCACTTCCGTAATTTCAGACAATTTCTCATACCACTCTGGGAAAAATTGCTCGTCTTCAACACGGACAAAACCGAATCGATTTTCTGCATCTTTGAGAGTGGTAATCGCTGCTGTAATTGCTGCTGTTTGGATCATTGCTTTTAGGTAACAGTTGCTTTGCTACATTATCAACATCAGCGGCTCTTTATGATCGCCAATTGGCGGCGCAGCTACGCCCGTCGTAGACATCGCATTGTATTATGATAGGACTTACGCACTGTACAAATTTATTATCTTGTGCATCAACGAAAATACATCGTTTCAGGCTTTTATCAATTATCCTTCGATAAATAGCGTAGGCATCGCCTAAAAAGTGCCGAGAAATCAAGGTTTAATGCCTGAAATCTATAGCTCATATTTAGTTTTTCCTGTCAATGCGTAAGTCCTATATGATTATAAAGTTCTAAATTCCTCCTCAAAGACGCTTCATAAACTCCCTTGGGAAGATGACGATCCTAAGCAAATCAGTATCCAATATATCAGGGACAAAGCAACATCCCCTGTAAGGAGACTGACGCGATGAATTTGCAGGCAATTAGGCAGCTATTCCAAGAAACGTTTAAGGAATGGAGTGAGGATAAAGCTTCACGGTTAGCGGCGGCGTTAGCTTATTACACCATTTTTTCTATCGCACCGTTACTAATTATTGTAATTGCGATCGCCGGGGCAGTATTTGGAGAAGAGGCGGCAAGGGGTCAAATCGTTGGGCAAATTCAAGGTTTAGTCGGCAAAGATGGCGCAGAATTCATTCAAACGGCGATCACAAATGCTAATAAACCCCAAACAGGTGCGATCGCTTCTATCATTAGTGTTGTAGTCTTGCTCGTAGGTGCTACTGGTTTATTTACCGAGTTACAAGATGCCCTAAACACGATTTGGGAAGTGAAACCGAAACCCGGACGCGGCGTTATCAACATGATTCGCCTACGCTTTTTATCGTTTGCAATGGTGATCGGGATTGGCTTTTTACTTTTAGTTTCTCTAGTAATTAGTACAGCATTATCAGCATTAATAACATACTTTAGTAACTTACTCCCAGGTGTCGATTTTCTCTGGCAAATTATCAGCTTCATCGTCTCTTTTGCCATCACTACATTACTGTTTGGACTAATTTTTAAAGTCCTACCAGATGTCAAAATTGCTTGGGGTGATGTTTTAATTGGAGCTACTCTGACATCTTTCTTATTTTCCATTGGTAGGTTTTTGTTAGGACAGTATTTAGGTAATGGCAGTTTTGGTTCAGCTTATGGTGCAGCTGGTTCACTGGTGGTAATCTTAGCTTGGGTTAACTACGCCGCCCAGATTCTCTTTTTCGGTGCTGAATTTACCCAGGTTTATGCTAGAAGACATGGAAGTGGCATAACTCCAAATAAAAATGCCATACCTCTCAATAATAAAACTTCTACTACTGATGAGATGAAGAGCAATGGTACTACTGAGAAAAAGCAAAATAAAAATAATAAACAGCAGTTTTCTAAGTTAATAAATCGCCTCACCCGTCCTTTTTGGCAACCTAAGCCCTTGAAATCTAGAAGAAAAAGGCAGTACTTTTAATTACTCATAAGTTTCCTAAATCAGCCGCCACTGCTACTAGTAAAAAATGGTCGAATGATTCAGCGCCATCTGCAACGAGAGTTAATTACAGACGATGAGCTGATGAGCAAGTTACGTCAGCAGGGTGTGGAATTTTTAGCGGATGTGAAGTTTGCATACATGGAGGCTGACGGTTGCATTAGTATTATTACCTCGGATTCAAAAAATAGTTCTGTCCTTGAGCAAAAAACACCGCTAAAAAGTGATCTACATTAATTAAACTGTAAAATATGACGGTTGTATTCTGTGCTGAACTGTGATTGAGCGTTATACTCTGCCCGAAATGGCTAATTTGTGGAGTGAAGCCCATAAGCTAAAAACTTGGCTGCAAGTAGAAATTGCTGTTTGTGAGGCTCAGGCTGAATTGGGTTACATTCCGTCTCAGGCGGTTGAGGAAATTAAGGCCAAGGCAGATTTTGACCCAAAACGGGTGCTGGAAATTGAGGCTGTAGTCCACCACGATGTCATCGCTTTCTTGACAAATGTTAATGAATATGTTGGTGATGCTGGACGCTATATTCACCTGGGTTTAACCAGTTCTGATGTTTTGGATACGGCTTTAGCACTACAATTGGTTGCCAGTCTGGATGTGTTGTTGCAACGTTTGGAAGATTTGATTGAGGTAATTCGCCAAAAAGCACGAGAGCATCGTCATACGGTGATGATTGGCCGATCGCATGGTATTCACGCTGAACCGATCACTTTTGGTTTTAAACTAGCTGGCTGGTTAGCAGAAGTGTTGCGACATCAAGAACGCCTGAAAATTCTTCGCCAAACCATCGCCGTAGGTAAATTTTCTGGTGCGGTGGGAACTTATGCCAATGTTGAACCCCGTGTAGAAGCGATCGCTTGCCAAAAACTCGGACTCAAACCCGATACGGCCTCAACACAAGTTATATCCCGCGATCGCCACGCCGACTATGTGCAGCAATTAGCTTTGGTAGCAGCATCCATCGAACGTTTTGCTGTGGAAATTCGCAATCTCCAAAAAACAGACGTTTTGGAAGTTGAAGAATTCTTCGCCAAAGGTCAAAAAGGCTCCTCAGCAATGCCACACAAGCGCAATCCCATCCGTTCAGAACGGCTAACGGGAATGGCGCGACTCGTCAGAAGTTATGCCGGTGCAGCCTTAGAAAACGTTGCTCTCTGGCATGAAAGGGACATTTCCCACAGTTCTGTAGAACGGGTAATTTTGCCAGATGCTTGCACCTTGACGCATTTTATGTTGATAGAAATAACCGACTTGGTGAAAAACCTGTTGGTCTATCCTGAGAACATGGAACGAAATCTCAACCGCTATGGTGGCGTTGTGTTCAGCCAAAAAGTGCTACTTGCTTTGATAGATAAGGGAAGCAACCGAGATGAAGCTTATGCGATCGTTCAAGAAAGCGCTCACGCCGCTTGGAACAAGCCGGAAGGCAATTTCCAGGACTTGATTAGCAAAGACCCTCGCGTTACCCAAAAGTTGTCCCCAGCAGAACTAGAGGTGTGTTTCGACCCCCAGCAGCATCTCCGGCATTTAGAAGAGGTTTACCAACGATTAGGTATTTAGTTTGCTTGTAGTGAGCGCTTAAGCGTTCACTACTAACTTGTTACCCAAAAATCCGCAAATTTTCTGAAGATTGTTAGTTTAGTGCTGGAATTTTTGTGAGTTCTGGGTAGTATAAATAACAAATATCTATCTATATTATTAGTGCTTCCAGTACCTTAATGATTGAAATCCTAGCTACACTTTCAGCATCTGCGGCAGCAGGAATAAGAATAGGTACACCTCTGCTAATTATTGGATTGTTGCAGGGTAGTAACTTGTGGTCGCAAGTTCCAATTTTATCTCATATTTCTCAACCAATATTATTAGCCTGTCTCAGCTGTTGGTCTTTATTTGAATTATTAGCCTCAAAAAAGTTATGGGGGCAAAGATTGCTCCAAGTAGTTCAGTTATTAATGTCTCCCCTCGTGGGGGCAATTATGGGGTTAGCAGTAGCTTCCGCAACAGCAACACCAAATTGGCTGATTGCCTTAACTGGGGGTTTATTAGCTTTAGTACTCCAGCTAGTTCAAGTTGGTTGGTTCTATCGCTTACGCGGCTTACCGTTGTGGGCAGTCTTTCTTCAAGATACCTTATGTGTTGCTCTAGTACTTTTTGCCTTTGATGCTCCCTGGCAAGGAGGATTAATTGCTTTACTTCTGCTCTGGTTTGCAGTTCATAGTACTAAGCAGTGGTATAATTGGTATTGGCAGAAAAGTTAGGAGTTAAAAGTGAGAAATTAGGAATAAAGATAGAAGTTAACTCCTTTTTTTCATTCAGAGACGAAACCCATCTCCAACTCCCAAGAAATTGAACCGCATTGTATGGCTACCTGTCTGACGACTGACTTCATATCCTAATCGAGATAAACCTTTAATCAAATCCTCACTCGATAAATCTCTGGGAAGTTTCACAAAGCAAAAACCTCATCATTGACAATATGTAAACGAATTATTTTAGGACGATTTTCGGGATTTTCAGAATGACAATTAACCGCATCCTTAACCATGATTTTTAAACTTTGTAAATCGTCAGCTTCAGTAAAAATAGATTCCCCTAAAGCTCCCGCCGTATAGCCCCCATCAGGATCATCTTCCACCAAAAAAACCATTTCCGTTAATTGACTCATCAAATTATTCTCCTAAAATTATTCTCCTAAAATTAACAAAAATGTTTACCACACTGGAATCACAGGTTTACCTTCATCTAAAGATGCAATCGCCTTTTTTATGTCAAACTCCATAAGCTCAAGTGAGGCAGCCCCCGTCTTGGCGGTTCCCGTCGATGGGGGACTGCCGAACCCGGAGGGCGATCGCTCCTGCACTTCCGACAACAACATAAACCGTTTACCTTTACCTGAAGTAAATAACTCCGGCTCTTGGTCTTTTAGATTTTTCAGTGTGGTGCTAGCTAGTACCAACTAGAAGGCAAAATTCGCTAGTTGGGAATGCTTAACAGTAATGTTGAATTGGTAGAAGCCAGTGGTGTTACTTTAGAGAGCCTTCGTAGTAAAGCTGCTGAAATTTGGACTCAACTTGGTGTTAGCCTCGGCTTAGAAAAGCCCAAGCTTATTTTGCTGGAAGTAAAGTCAAGCGGCTAAAGCTGGAATTGTTATAGAGGAGGTAAAACAGCCGATTCGAGGTAGTCCACAGCAGAAAGTGAAAGAATTAGCGTAGGCGTAGCCCGCCATAAGCATCGCAGCTTACCATTCTCGCAAAATAAACTGATTGACAAAACACCGAAACTTGATAATAAACAAGGCGGCACCCGGATTTGAACCGGGGGTGGAGGTTTTGCAGACCTCTGCCTTACCACTTGGCTATGCCGCCATACCCATAAGTTCCTATATTAGCAATATTTTATCTAAATTTGCATCCTCTAACTAAAGAAATTTTCCAGCTTCTTACCACTAAAATATCTGCAACCTGAATTTAATTTAATACTGCTAACGGGAAATTTGTCTGGTGATGGTAAACTTGAATCCGATGAAAATCTCTAAAACCTGCTGAGTCCACTACAAATACCCACTTACTAGCTACCAGTAAATCATGACTGGGCGATCGCAATGGATGAAATCTTAAATCTGGGGATGGTTCCTTGGCGTGAGTCTTTTAAGCATGGTAGGAGTTTGTCAATCAAGAATCTAACAAAGTCCAGAAGTAGCCATCTGGCGCAACAAAGGAGAAACTTATCTCGCCAAACTCATTACTAATGATGTTTGTAACTTTTTTTGCAGTACTTGCTTTGATGCGATCGCAATACTCCTGTATTCCCTTCACACGGTAGGTATATAATGACATTCCTAAGCTACCTGGTTGGGCTGCCTCAAAGCGCGATTCTAAATTAATAGATTCTGGAAATCGAATGATATAAAGTCTGCCACTGCGTGCAGCCATCAAATCAGGCTTGGAAGAACAAGGGTCATCAAAGGTAGTGACAATAAACTTTTCACCAGGATTAGCGATCGCATTAATATCAATTGACTCCTCAGCCTCAAATGTATCCACATAACGCGGAATATTTAGATTAAAATCATTTGCTCGAATCTGTTCACTACTCGGAGCCAAGCATAATGTTATTACCGCATTGTAGCTCCCTCGATTGCGGCAGCTACGGTAGCTAAATCTTGTTCATCATCAATTAACGATGTATGGTATATGTAAGACACGGTAATCCTAGCAAGAAACTGTAGATTTAGTTGCAGAGGTAAATTAGCAGTGGGCATAGTAGTTGAGAACGTCTCCAAACAATTCGGGAGTTTTAAGGCAGTTGATCAAGTTAGCCTGGAAATTAAGAGTGGTTCGCTAGTTGCGTTGCTTGGTCCATCGGGATCAGGTAAATCTACGCTACTACGATTAATTTCAGGTTTAGAAATGCCAGATAGTGGCAAAATCCTGCTCACTGGTAAGGATACGACTTACCAAAGTGTGCAACAGCGAAATATTGGGTTTGTATTTCAGCACTATGCGCTATTCAAGCATCTGACTGTCAGGAAAAATATTGCCTTTGGCTTAGAAATTCGCAAGGCAGAGCCCAAGAAAATTAAGGGTCGGGTAGAAGAGTTACTCGAATTGGTGCAATTAAGTGGATTAGGCGATCGCTATCCGTCACAACTTTCTGGTGGTCAAAGACAACGGGTAGCATTAGCAAGGGCACTGGCAGTAGAACCTGAAGTTTTATTGCTAGATGAACCCTTTGGCGCACTTGATGCTAAAGTCCGTAAAGACTTACGGGCATGGTTACGCCGCCTCCATGATGAGGTTCATGTTACCACGGTTTTCGTTACCCACGACCAAGAAGAAGCAATGGAAGTCTCCGATGAAGTTGTGGTGATGAATAAAGGGCGCGTGGAACAGGTGGGGACACCATCAGAAATTTACGATAATCCGGGTACGGCATTTGTAATGAGCTTCATTGGCCCGGTAAACATATTGCCCAGCACCTCGAAAATTTTTCAACGTAGCGGGTTTAATGCGCCACATCCACAAGTGTTTTTGCGTCCGCAGGATGTAATTTTAGAAAAAGCTGCCAACGGTGCCACTACGGCTGCTACAGTCAGTCGATTGATCCATTTGGGTTGGGAAATTCAGGTAGAATTAACTTTTGATGATGGGCAAGTAATCATGGCGCATTTAACACGCGATCGCTTTAATGACTTAGAGTTAGAACCACAACAGCGGGTATATGTAAAGCCAAAGGATGCAAAATCCTTTCCGCTGTCTTATTCAATTTAAACTTTTGCCAGTTTGTCAAGGGTAAAAACTTTTAGTTAATCGCTGTATATTTTAGCGAGTGGCTAGAGGTTTTAACTTTTGTTGGTGGAGTGACATACTCCTAATTACCCTCATTACAATTTAAATTCAATTTAATTGTTCTAACAATGTCTCAACACTGGCGTTGTGATCCAAAAAAGAAAATAAATGCCAGTAGCGGAGTTTTCCTTCTTTATCTAATACAAATTGTGCTGGCAAAGGCGCTCCCAGTGATTGTCCTACTTGATAAGTCCGAAATATGCGACAACTTGGATCACTCAGAAACGGCATTTTTAAACCTAAATCCCTCACAACTATTTGACTCTGCCGTTCATCGGTACTACTAATCATTAAAACTTCTATACCACGATTTTTAAATTGCTCATAGTTCTCGTTTAAAGCTTTGATGTGAGGAAAACAAAAGGGGCAATATTGCTTTTCAGTAAATATCCGCGTCAAGGCGAGTAACACTGGTTGCTTGCCTTTATAATCAGACAATTTTATTAAAGTTCCGTTGGTAATATCTGGCAGTTGAAAGTCTGGTGTTCCTACTCCCAACCTGAGTTCATTGCTAGCTGGAACTGGTAAAAAATTGCGGAAGAATCGCTTATTTAATAAGCCACTAAAATCAGTTGAAGTAAACATATTTTTAACCCTGATTATTTAAATACTATTTTATGAGAAAACCACAGATATATACGGAGTCTGGCACTGTTTAATGTGCATCTCTGTTTATCTGTGGTTTTCATTGATTTTGCTCTCAACTCCACTACGATGGATTAGAGTTTGCTAGCTAACAAAATTTAGACAGCAGAGAAGTAAACTTTAGACTTCACTGGGTCAGGATTCATTGTCTTATCACCAGGTTGCCAACCAGCTGGGCAAACTTCGTCGGGGTGAGACTGAACATACTGAATTGCTTGTAATGTCCGCAGGGTTTCATCAACACTGCGACCAAAAGCTAGGTTGTTGATAGTGGCGTGCTGTATGATACCATCTTTATCGATGATGAATAGACCACGCAAAGCAATACCTGCTGCTGGGTCAAGAACATTGTAAGCAGCGCTAATTTCTTTCTTGATATCGGAAACTAAAGGATAATTCAAGTCGCCAACGCCACCAGACTTGCGATCGCTTTGAATCCAAGAGAGGTGCGAAAATTCACTGTCAACGGAAGCCCCAAGAATTTCCGTATTAATTTTCTTGAATTCTTCGTAGCGATCGCTAAATGCTGTGATCTCGGTGGGACAAACAAAGGTAAAGTCTAGGGGGTAGAAAAACAGAACGACATACTTACCGCGATACTCGGAAAGTTTGATTGTCTTAAATTCCTGATCTACCACAGCTGTTGCTGTGAAATCGGGAGCTTGTTGACCAACGCGGAGGCATCCTTCGGTTCCGTAAGTGTGGGACATTAACTTAATTCTCCTTTATTCGGTTTAGTAGCGTTGGAATTCGGGTTAGGTAAACTCACCCATCTCCGCTCTCACAGTTTAATTACAATCTGTTACGACTATATCATACTCATAACGATTTTGAGTAACAAATGCCTGATTTAGATACAAGAGAATGGTTGCTTACCAATGGCTTGGGAAGTTTTGCCAGTGGTACGGTTTCTGATGTCCGCACCCGTACTTATCATGGTTGGTTGTTTGCCGCTACAAACCCTCCTTCCGGGCGGACTCTGTTGTTTTCGCACCTAGAAGCTAGCTTGGAAGTATTAGGGAGCGTTGTCGCACTAGGGACAAATTTTTGGGGTAACGGTCAGATTGAGCCGACCGGCTGCGAACTGCTGCGCGGTTTTGATATTAACCCAGTTCCAAAATGGATTTGGGGTCAAGATAACTGGCAGTTAACTAGACAATTGGTGATGCCTTATGGTTGGGAAGGGAGTAGCGAATGGGGAGTAGGGAGTGGAGAAGAGAATCATACTTCCCACTCCCAATTTTGCCATCGGACTTTAATCCAGTATCGTTATGACGGAAGTGATACAGCGATTTTACGGCTACGACTGCTGATAGCAGAACGTGACTTTCACCACCAGCAAACCGTTAGTCCAAATTTACACTTCTCACAAGTGCTAGGGCAACAGCAAGTCTGTCTACAAGCAATAAATTCTGGGCATTTCGGTATACCTTGGCACTTGCGCTGGACACAAGGAAATTATCAACCAGATGCAGTTTGGTACTGGAATTATGGATTGTCTGAGGAGACGAAACGGGGATTAGGCGATAAAGAAGACCTCCACAGTCCTGGTTATTTGATAGTTACACTCCAACCAGGAGATACGGTAACTCTAGAAGCACGAGTAGGTTTTCCCGACCCAATGCCAAGTGTTCTTACCCCCGATACCTTTGCAGAAACCGTGGAGGCAGAGCAAGACCGGCTCTCACAGATTTTTGGCTGGAGGAAGAGAGGTAGAGGAACAGAGGAGCAGGAGGAGGATAATTACCAAAGCCCGATATCTAATACCCAATACCTGCCCAATACTTCTCTACGAGAGGCTGCGCCGTTTTCATGCCCAAAGGGCTGTACGGCAACGCTCAGTACAAGTGTCCAATCCCCAATTTGGCAACAACTACTCCGAGCAAGCGATCAATTTATCGTCTATCGAGCCTCAATTGCAGGCCCCACAGTCATTGCTGGTTATCACTGGTTTAATGACTGGGGACGCGACACCTTAATCGCCTTACCGGGATTGGCGTTAGTTACACAGCGATTTGATCTAGCAAAAGGAGTATTGCGAACTTTTGGGCATTACTGTCGCTACGGTCTGATTCCTAATGCCTTTCCTGATGTCGATGGCGAACCGTTTTATAACAGTGTTGATGCGGCGCTGTGGTGGATTGAAACTTTAGGACTTTATTTGGAAGCTACCCAAGACTGGCAGTTTTTATCAGAGCAATTCCCCGTAGTACAGCAAATCTACAAAGCATTTGTCAGTGGTACACATTTTAATATCCAGGTAGATGCTATTGATGGGCTAGTTAGTTGGGATGCTCGTGGTGTAGCGCTGACCTGGATGGATGTAGTAATTGGGGTACACCCTGTTACTCCCCGTCACGGTAAGCCAGTGGAAATCAATGCGCTGTGGTATTCTGCTTTATGTTGGCTGAGTCACTGGGCAGAGCGCTTGAGCCAGCTTGAGTTTGGTGAGCCAGTGCGTCTGACTAAGCAAGCACAGCGTTATGCTCAACAAGCACAACGTGTAAAAACCTCGCTGCAAAAGTTCTGGAATCCTCAGCTAGGTTATCTGTACGATACTATTGATCTGGACGATCGCCGGAATTTTCAAATTCGTCCCAATGCCGTTTTAGCGCTGTCGCTGCATCATTGTGGGTTTTCGGAACAGCAAGGGTGTCAGATATTAGATTTGGCAACTGCTAGCTTGCTCACTCCCTATGGTCTTCGCAGTCTCGATCCCAGAGATCCCGAATACAAAGGAAAATACGAGGGCAACCCAGAGCAACGCGATCGCGCCTACCACCAAGGCACTGTTTGGGCTTGGCTAATTGGCCCATATATTCGGGCTTGGCAACGTTTTTATCCACAGCGATCGCTGCCTTTTGATTGGCAACCTCTGCTAGATCACTTCCTATTTGACGCTTGTCTTGGTTCTATCTCTGAGATTTTTGATGGCGATTTACCTCATACACCCAGAGGTGCGATCGCTCAAGCTTGGTCAGTTGCCGAAGTCATCCGCCACTATCGGGGACTGGGTACTGGTGACTTGCGTGGGTAAGGGTTTAGCACTGCTAAACCCTACGAAAAATCTATATGTATCAAGATTTTCGTGAATTGATATCACATCTTATTATCAAGAACATGAATCTACCAATCACATGAGCGAGGAACGAGAAAGAGCCGATAATGATTCCCCGTGGAAAGAAATCCTAGAAGCTTACTTCCCCCAAGCAATGCAATTTTTCTTTCCGCAAACAGCAGCACTAATTAATTGGGAACGTCCCCACGAGTTTCTTGATAAGGAATTTCAACAAATAGCGCGCGAAGCAGAACTTGGTAGAAGATATGCAGATAAATTGGTCAAAGTCTGGCAAATTCAAGGAGAGGAAATTTGGCTGTTGATTCATGTCGAAATTCAGGCAAAATCGGAAGATAATTTTGCTCAAAGGATGTTTTCCTACAACCTGCGAATTTTTGACAAATTTGCTAAACCAGCCATTAGCCTAGCAATTTTGTGCGATGGTGACTCGACTTGGAGACCAAATCAATACAGTTATAATTATCCCGATTGTGGTCTGCATTTTAGATTTGGAACCGTCAAACTACTCGATTATCAAAATCGATGGACAGAGTTAGAAAAGAGCGATAATCCCTTTGCGACGGTGGTAATGGCACATTTGAAAACTCAGCAAACTACTAAACAGTTGGGAGAAAGGAAAACGTGGAAATTTAGTTTAATTCGCCGATTATATGAACAAGGACTGCAAGAAAGGGATATTCGTAACCTCTATCGTTTTATCGATTGGGTTATGATTTTACCAAAAGGATTAGAAGCAGAATTTTGGCAGGAGTTTAAACAATTCGAGCAGGAGCGTACAATGAGTTACATTACCACAGGTGAGCGCATTGGCTACGAGCGAGGGAAGGAGGAAGGACAACAGGAACAAGCACAAACACTTGTACTACGACAGCTACAAAAACGGGTAGGAGAGTTACCACAACAGCTTCGAGAACAGATTCAGGGTCTCTCTCTAGAACAATTGGAAGCACTGGGTGAGGCTTTGTTAGATTTTAGTGCGATCGCTGATTTGCTCAACTGGCTACAAACTGATCAAACAGTTAGTGCTAAGTCCTGAGTATTAGAGGTCAAACTTGCCTCTTACAGAGCAGTCAAAGTTACTCTATTTTAACTCCACTTACCACTCACTACTTATAACTTTAAAAGTGGCTCAGGTCGGAGTTGAACCAACGACCCCAGGCTTATGAGTCCCGTGCTCTAACCAACTGAGCTACTGAGCCATATTCATTTTAATCATTACCCAATATAGCATACAAATTTGCTCAATAATAACTTTTTTGCAATTTTATTAGAACTTCTATCCTTGTTGAGTTCATAGAAAGCAAAAGAGGGAGGTAAACTCCCTCAACTAACAAGGCAATGATTTAGTTACAGACAGCCAATAATTACACGCGGTCCGGCAACATAGCTATTGGATTAACAGCACCCTTACCTGATGGGCGGATTTCAAAGTGGGTGTGTGGTCCAGTGCTGTGACCAGTGCTACCCATTAAAGCAATTGTGTCGCCCTGATTTACTTGCTGACCAGGTTGCACCAAAATCTTGCTGTTATGGGCATAGCGAGTCGTGCTGCCATCAGGATGGAGGACTTCCACAAGGTTGCCGTAGCCACCCTTGTTCCAGCCAGCTTTTGCTATTGTACCCGCAGCTGAGGAAACAACTGGTGTGCCAGTGGAGTTAGCAATATCAATTCCTCGGTGCATTCTTCCCCAGCGCCAGCCATAGCCAGAAGTGAGAGTACCCTTTGCTGGCCAGGTGTAAGCTATGGATGAAGAAGATGGAGGAGGTATAAGTTCGTCAATCGGACTGGGCAAGTATTGATCCACTGCTGCCAAAGGCGGTATTATCTGTGGAGAAACTGTCCTTCCCCGCATCTTTCCTAAGGAATCCGAGGCATTTACTCTTCTAGAAGGGGTTGCAACTTTGATGCCAGATGGACTGCGAGGGGGAGTCCACTGACTAGGAGATCCTAGATTGGGTAAGAATTCTGGATTTACTAGCTCGTTGGCGGGTAAAGTAGCACGGAATTGGGGCTTAATTGGTTGAACGCTATAGTTAGCTATGATCGGTGCAGGAACTGGAATTACTATCGCTACACTATTCGGTCGAACTGCGGGGTTGGGTACAGTGAAATTATTGGGGCTAGAAACAGGAGTGATCATCGCAGCAGTATTAATTTCGGTAGCTGCTGGCACAACTAAGTTCCCAGACTGTTGAGCGCGATATTTCTGCTGTAACCTCTGGATTTCTGCTTGTAAGCCCCGCAAACGGTCATTATTGTTTCCCCTTGCTACCCTATTTGCAAGTATTTTAGGCTGTTGCATTTCGACAAAAGCTTTTGGTACTGGGGTGTCACCACCTACGGCATAGGAAGTAGCAGCGGTTGGAGATGTTTCTAAGTCGTTCGCACTATCTGCCTGAATTTCATTGTTCGCAATTACCGGTGTGGGGACGGTAACGCTGCTGTTATCGGCAATAGTTGGTGATTGTGAAGCAGGTAGATATGAGTTAGCACCACCAATGTTCACAGGGTAGCTGGCAACATGAGGAGTATTACTGGACTCTCCGAAAGTAGGCTTAGTAGCTACAGTTGCCTCAATTTGAGCAGCAGGAATAATTAGTTTTTGACTAATTTGCAGTTCATTTGGGTTGCTGAGTTTATTTGCCCTAGCTAATTCTGATACTGAAGTATTGTATCTGCTGGCGATCGCTGCTAGTGTATCTCCAGGCTTAACTTCGTAGGCTCTTCGCGTCGAGGACGCGAGAAATGTTGGTGTAGCTGGGACAAATGCACTCGTTTGTGTGTTTTGTTTTAATCTCGATATTAGGTTCGCCTTGCTTGTCTCGTCAGAAATGTCAGACTGGGCTAATACAGTCTTCTCAACTACAGTCGTTGGCTGCACCAAACCCATATCAGCTTGTGATAAATTTTTGGTTTCCCCAGACCGCAACTGTGCCAGACTCTTTCTTAAACGATTCGATTTTTCTTGTAAACGATTCAGTGCGAACTCTTGTTGCGCCTTAAGTTGTGCATTTATTTCACTGTTGGCTGCGCCAGATGTTGCCACTGTTTGTGGTAGGGCACCGACCGATGCATTTGTACTGCCATCAATACCATTAGCATTAGAGTCACCTAGCTTGTTGACTGTTGTCTCAGCTAAGGTATTGCTCAATCCCTGTGCTATGTGGGGCTTCAGGTAGGTAGAATTTTTATAAACTGGTGTTGCTTGAGAAAATGTTGCTGATGCCGGAACTTGCAAAGACATTCCATTTGCCGCAATTTGCCATTTAGCTTCAAGCCCAGGCACTTGTGAGACTGCCGTTGGTTCCATAATCACAGGATTTTCCGGCACGCTCGCTGATGAGACTGCTTGGGACTCCAGCTTTGTGGAGGCAAATTTCACCTTAGTGTTAGAAACAGCAGGAATCGTTGAGGTTGCCTTTTGGTTACCTACAGGCACTGCTGCTTGGGCTTGATCGCTTTGTCGAGTCACCAAAAGGCTGGTTGCTCCCATAGAGATTGCCAAGCCAATCATCGCGGCTTTTGTCCGCACCCGGCGGTTAACTTTTGGATTTATCACATTTAGCAGTTCTACCGGGGCATCATCGCTGCTAGGGTTATTGTTCAACACAGCTTTTACTCTCTTTTTCAATGCTCGTTTCAAAGACGACCTCCTATGATCACTAGCGCTTAACTGATCTCGATTTTTCAGTTGGATACTAGTCAATGATTTAGATCACAACGAACGATAGATCAAGATCACATTCACCAGAGATGCTTACGCAAGATTAACCTGCTTCTCTGATTTAGACAAGTTTACACATATAAGCAAAACTTAAAGTTTGCTGTGTTTACTTGTCTGAACCACTCCTAACACCACTTAGGACGTTTTACCATACTTAATTACTCTTCATCATTATCCGCGCTTGTCTTGCGTCAATCGCGGGGACTGGCCAAACTGTTTGCCAAGTCCATAGTCGCTGCTGAGAATTAAATTGCTGCGACTTCTGGAAAAGTAATGCCCCTTCTGTAGATATATTCAAGATATTTCTACCGAATCCGTCTCAACACGAGACTTTACGTTGATTATTCCCTAAAAAACAACCGTATGAACTATTGGCTGCTTTTGGGTTGCTTTCTAGCGTTCCTTGAGCCAAAGTAGCTCAAATATAAAACCTGACTCGGTTGTAGGGCTTTTGTTCCCCCTTTTAGGATGTTTCAAATTCATCAAAATCTATCATTCTAATTTGGCAATATCCCAAGTTTTATATACAAATTTCTTATAATAACTTTCCCTTTTTTGTAAGTATTTTCCACTACAATTTGTGGATAAATCCAATTTTAGTATATTGTTTTACATATTGTTACGATAAACAAGAAAGTTTTTGCAGCCATAAATAACTCGTCTAATAGATTTCTGGATATTTAATGCGTATATTTACTTGTACTAACAAAAGTAAACAACTATTGTAAGTAGCCTAACTGACGACGGGTTTCAAATAAGCCAATTGCCACACTCACTGACAGATTCAAACTGCGAACTCCCGGTTGGGTCATCGGAATATACAGGGTAGCATCGCAATCTGACAGAATTCCTGATGGTAAGCCCGTGGTTTCACTACCAAACAGCAGCCAATCATCAGGTTGAAACTGAAAGCTTACATAATTACAATTTCCACCGACTGTAAAACCTAACCATCTACCTCCACGCTCCTGATGTAAGGTTTTAAAGGCTTCTAGCGATTCATGATAGTGTAGCTTTACATAAGGCCAGTAATCTAACCCAGCTCTTTTGAGGTAGCGATCGCTAATTTCAAATCCCAAAGGCCCTACCAAATGTAACTCTGTACCCGTAGCTGCACAAGTACGAGCAATATTACCTGTATTAGGAGGGATTTGCGGGTTAACTAAAACTACCTGAGTCATTATCCGTATAATTTACGTGTTGTATAAAACAATTTATTGTAAATGTTAAATCTACCAAAAGGTAGAGGCTATTCATAGGTTTTGTTAATAATAATCACGTACTCCCTATTGATTAGATTTTTAAAACGAATAGCGAACGCTCCCAGGGCAATGTCTGAGAGGATATTTGGTTAAAATTAGAGAATATTAAGTTTTATGTGGAAGAAGTGGGGAGTGGGGAGTTATAAGAATTCTTCCCCAATGCCTAACGCCTCTTGAATTAGGCTAGCAGGGACGAACACAATTTGTCTTCGAGTTCGATTTCGCGTTCTTGGGTGGCGACAATGGCCTGAGTGATGACGCGCTGGCTGTCAAAACCAACTGCGTGTAATTGCAACCACTGTTGAGCTTCATTGCCTTCGCGGAGGATTTTTTGCAAGGGGGAAAGGAAACAGCTAAAGCCTTGTTGTTTGGCGATCGCCCAAACATCTTGATACATTTGAGCAATCCAATCTCGTGCTACAATGGTTCTACCATCTTGCCAATGCCTCAAATGAGCATCAAGGCTACCAACAGCAGCAGCAGCTTCGTTCTCAGCAGTTAGCCTGACGAGTTCTTCAGGAGAAAAGGTACTTTGGGTTAACGGATCGATGGTGGGATTTTCGATTATTTGCAACAAACGTGCTTCCAATAAGGCACTAATCGCCAGCAAGGCAATAGGATCTATGACTAAATCGCAAATTCGCAGTTCTAGCCGATTTAGGTCATAGGGACGGCGATCGCCATTTGGTCGCACTGATGACCACAAATGCCGCACGTTTTGCATTGTTCCAGCAGCGAGTTGATTTTCCATCCACTGAATATGATCGGCGTGGCTAGCAAACAATGGTACATGGCTAGGCGTTTGCGGAAATAAGCCCCAGCGAGTGGAGTGATAGCCAGTAGCTTTGCCATTCAGGAAGGGAGATGAAGCACTGAGGGCGAGAAATAGAGGTGCTTCCATACGGATCACCCGACACGCCCGCATTAATACTTCTGGGTCACTGATACCTACATTGATATGTACGCTAGCGGTGACTACTTTCGTGCCGTAGGTGTTCTCAATGTAGTCATGATAGGGGTTTGCTGGATCAGAACGCAGAAAGCGATCGCTCCCACCTAAAGAAAGAGTACTCCCCGGTATCAAGGTGTAATCGCCCAAGCGATTGAGGTAGTTTCGCAACACCCGCCGGGGACGCAGCAAAGCACACAATAAATTTTCGTAATCAGGGGATGGTTGGGTTATGTATTCGACGTTGCGACTATCTGGCTCCCGCATAAATCCATCCAAAGCCGCAACAATATTGTCGGAGAGACCGACGATTTCACCTTGAAGTGTGCCAGTGTAAACCTCAATCTCAAAGCCTTTTAATAAGACCACCTTGTTCTCCTCGGCTCTCTCTGCCTATAAATTGTATCGAATAAGACGAATTTCTGTATCTATCTTTAAGTCAATCAAAGGTTAAGAATCATTTAATTGCTAAATCATGCCAAATCCGAAGGACAGATTTATTGGCTGTCTTCCAAAAAATTATTACTATGGAAGTATGAAAAATATCTTAATATCGGTTAAGTACGATACAGAATAAAATTAGCAGGTGAATCACTCTCTTGGGCAATATTGAGACGTAGAAACTGCACCCATATTTCATCACTAAGTAAGTTTAAAACAGTATTAGGGTTGTTAAGTGCGATCGCGCCTATAACTTTACGCCATCCCTGTTGCAATGACTCAACAAAAGCCTCTTCAATAGAAACTTGATTCAGCAACAAAAGTGCCGTTTTAAAACTTGCTGAATCACCTAGTAAATTTTTCGATCTTAATCCCTGTAGTGCTACATTCAACCACACAGGCAGAAGTTCCAGCCAGTTATTTTGCTGTATCTCTTGGAGTGCAATATCTTCCATACCTAGCGCACCCCACACACATAAAGACTCTACAGCCATTTTAGAATCACGGTTTTCTATAGCATTTCCCCATAATTTTTGAGCGTGATTTTGGAAGCGATTAGCGAGAAATTCATAAGCTTCCTGAACTTGAGGCAAAATTGTAACTTTATAAACTGACTCACCTCGTGGTAGATAATCGCCGCGATAAGATAGCCAGTTATGAGAACCACAAAGATGGATTTCCTGATCAACTATTACTTCTTTAACATGGGAATCTCCCAACCAAAAAACCTGTACAGATGGTAAACCATCAGGTGTTTTTATCGCTCGAAGTTTTTTCTCTACTTCTGGTGGAATTGGTTTATCTTCATCTTCTTGTCGCCGCGCAATTCCATGTCCAATTAAAATCCAAACTCCGCGATTAGCTAATTTCTGTAACAGAGTTAGAAATGTGTCATTGACAACTGCCTGATTCACCCAAGGAGAGTAAATCAAAACCTGATGTTTAGCCGAATTTAAAACTTCTGAAAAAGCTTGGCTAATTTGTCCATCGCGTAACTGTATAGCTTCACCTAACACCGGAGAATTATCTACTTTTTCACCTGCTTTCGTAGCAGTTTCTAGCACCTTTTGGCGAATATTTTCGAGTCTAGCTTCTATTTCAGTATTTTTTTGCTTAAGAATGGCTTCACGTTCAAAATTGATGGTTTCGGTTGACAATTTACATAATGCTTGCAAAGATATTTTCCCTTCAGCGTGTAGCACTTCCAATAAGTTTGATGCTGACTCTAAAATTTGCTTTCCATTTCTTATTTGAATGCTCAATTTATCTTCTAATGCGTCGAAGATAACGAAAAGCGATATCTTTCTCCAAATTTTTTGAGTCGGAGTTAGTACCTTATAAGAAGTGACGATTTTTCCTTCTTCTGGGACATGAAGTGCTAAACCTGAAGCTTGAATATTTTTTTGTATTTCCTCAAGCGGTAACACCGAAATATCAGCAATTCTATGATCAATATTTATAAAATCTGCTAAGTCAGGTAAATTTATTACTGTCTCGCTTAGTGATTCCGATTGAAAGGTTATTTTGTCGCTTAACGGGTCTGTAATAGCATTAAGCTGTACAGGATATGGGGGCTGTGGTACAGATCCTCTTTCATAGAATGAACGCCCTTCAGGAGTGACTGTAATTGGCGACGTTGCTAATAGAGTTTGTAATGAACGAAGAGTTGCAGTAGTAGTTTTAATAAATACAGAATCAAGACCAAGTACAGATGCTAATTCATCCTCTGTTGGTGGAGGTTGAAATTCAATAGCAGCGCGGATGATAAATTCTTCGAGGACGTTAAACTGGCGGGGTTCTTTGATATTTACTTCTATAGGAGTTTGACGCAAGCCGTAACGAAATTGACGCGCTGCTAAAACTGATAAACTGGGACTTTGCGCTTCTATTTCGTCTACAAAATTTTTGAGATTGTCATCAATAGGTTTAGCAGAAGAGGCGAGAAACATCAACGTAACAAGATTGGATAATTTAATTTGTACAAATACTTGTAACCCATGAGGCAAACTAGTTTTATGCTTTCAACAAGCCTTGACGACGACTAGCCCACCAAGCAAATCCAGCACCAGTGACAAACATTAGCAAACCATAAATTGCCCCAGGAATAGCCATTGTGGGCGTATTCAGCAGCGTAGGTGTAGAAGCGATCGCGATCGCTAGAGTCCCATTTTGAATTCCTACTTCTATGGTAATTGCTGTAATGCGTTTTTCTCCTAATCGGGTTAAGGTTGCGATCGCAAAACCTAAAGCCATTGCAACCACATTCAAAACCAGAGTTGCCAAGCCCACATCTATTACGTAAGAAACGAAATTATTCCGTTCTCGCAGTAGCACTCCAGTAATTACCACCGCCAGGAAAAATAAAGACACCCACTTCACAGGTTTATCTGCCTTGTCTGCCAATCCGGGTGCATACCGCTTGGCTATCATCCCAATTGCTATAGGTAGAAGTGTAATCACCGCAATCTGCAAAACAGTGTTTAAGAAAGGTAACTGTAGCGTTGTTCCTTCCCCCAAAAATCTCTGCATTGACAAATTTACTACCAGAGGAATCGTAAAAACCGTAATGAAACTACTAATAGCTGTTAGCGTCACAGAAAGAGCAACATCACCCCCGGCCAAAAACGTAATCATATTAGAAGTAGCGCCACCGGGACAAGCTGCTAAAATCATCACACCTACTGCTAATTGTGGTTCAAGGGGAAACACCGACGCAATGCCAAAGCCTACAATCGGCAACATGATCAACTGTGCCACCAAGCCAATCACCACTGCTTTGGGATAAATTACAACTCGCTTGAAGTCCTCTAAGGTCAAGGTTAACCCCATGCCTAACATGATAATAAATAGAGCCAGGGGCAGAAAAACAGCCGTCAGAAAATTTGCTTCCATCCGTAACCCGCGTTGGTAACAATAAAAGTGCCTCTGGATTGTACCGTGTTCCCGTTAAAATTCTAAGTCAGCTATTTGTGAAGCGCCTGTTGAAAAGTCTTGATAAGTAATCGGACAAGATTAATTACACAAAAATCTGGACTGAAATCCTTGACTAGCAAAGAATTGGTAAATAACTAATATGTAATTAATTCTGTCCAGGTACTTAGCATCAACATGATTCACCATATTAATGCAGCGTAACAACAAATCCAGATCGATACCTTTAATTTCTGTACCGTCAATTAAAAAATAACGCGATGTGCAACTTATTCTTAAAATCCCGCTTCCATTCTTCTCCCGGAAAGGTCGAGAGACTTTTATTCTTGCTCCCCAACGCTAGTAGCTACAGTGTACACACAAGTCTTCTAGAGTTGCCCCATAGACTTTTGATCCCCCCAACCCCCCTTAAAAAGGGGGGCAAAAAGTTCTCAAAGTCCCCCAATTTATCGGGGGATTTAGGAGGATCTACGACGATTTTGGTTTTTTTAGAAGAGTTGTGTGTACACCGTAGAACGCTAGTAGGGAAGGGGGTGAGAGTCAAGTTGCACACAACGTTAAATACTTTTTTAGCTTACCAATTAGACAGATGGAGTTCCCCCCTAGAATCTCCATCAAAATCATCGTTGGCGCTTAGATAACCACAATATTGGTATTACTCAGGGCAGGATTGCCGGATAAAGTGGCAATCTGTAATGGTGCAGATCCGCCTAAGCTGCCATCGGCATCGAAAAAGAAAGCTCCATTTGTTGTATTGTAAATGAACCGCTGAGTTGTGGTGTTTGCTGTCGTAATGCCCGCACCGAAACGAAAACGGTTTGAGCTTAAGGTGCCTGCGATTAATCCCCCACCAAAGCCGACGGCAGATACCTGAATCCTGTCGCCACCAGAGCCACTGAAACCATTAATTGTATCCAAGCGATCGCTCGCAGCTGTAAACCGATAAGCATCTGCTCCATCACCTCCAGTTAGTACATCATTTCCGGCACCACCAACCAGTAGGTCATTACCAGTACCACCGGTTAGTATGTCATTGCCAGCACCGCCAGTGAGGGTGTCATTGCCCCCAGCCCCATTGAAGTTATCGTTGCCGCTACCGCCAGCGATCGCATTGTTCCCACCATCGCCGGTGAAAACTCGTCCGAGATCGTTGAGCGTCAGACGGTAGTCTCCCGTAGCCCCTGAACCAGCTACATCGCCAAGACCTGTCAGAACGTTGTAATTGGAGTTCGGGTTTAACGACACGCCGACGTAGTATGTACCCGCCTGAGTAAATGTATAAGCCAAGTAGGAGAACTGGCTAGAAGCTTCACCCGGCGCGGCTGCATCGTTGTTGGCCGCCAGTTGTGTGCCGTTCGATCTGAAGACCCTCAGGTAGCTGTTTAGGTTTGACCCATTGCGAGAATCCACATCGAACCCGACCCGTTGCCCGGCAGAGACCGTAAACTTGACCAGATCGGCATCAGTTTGGGGATTTAAGGAAAAGTCAACGAATTCACCTAGTGTCTTAACATTCGCTGTACGATTTTGAACTTCAGCGATCGTGTCATCAGGATCTTGACTTGGGCTGACAAACTTTGAGGTCAGAGTGTAGTTTGTGCCACCGTTAACCCCCTGGACTCTGGCAAAATAACGACCAGCCTCAAGTACCCGTGAGATACTTTCTGTAGGCGAATCTAAGGCGTTTGATGTTACCAAGATATCACCTGCATCGATCGCATTGTTATTGTTGACATCCTTAATCAGTGAAAGCGATAAGTCTTCACCAGCAACGCCCGTTGTGTTCAGCGTGACTTCGTAAGTACTTGGCAGATCAAAGCGATAGAAGTCGTTGACATCGCTGGAGGCATCGAAGAATTGTTCGATATAGTCCTGGAAAACTTGGTTAGGCGGCGTTGTCCCAGCGATCGCTGCTAGTGGACGGGCTGTGCTTAAGGTATTTCCGGCGTAGTCTGCCACCAGTCGAACGTAGTAGGCGGACTGTTCACCGTTACCATTGGTATGCAGAAAGTACGTTCCGGCTGCCAGATTGTATGAGTTACCACTAAAGGGCGTAATGGTTTCACCAGCATCGAGCCGTTGGTTATTGTTCAAGTCCCGGACAATTGATACAGAGGGATTCTGCGTACCTCTAGAGTAGTAGGGGTTGTTGGATGCTGAAGCAAGGAGTTGGCCAGCAGTGGTCATCGTGAACTTGAAGTAATCAGAGAAATCACCCGCACTGATGCCAAACCCATCATCTATAAAGGGTGTTTCCCCAATTAAAGCACCAAGCGATCGCGCCTTTGACATATTATTGTACGCCTGTGGATCGCCGGAAACAGCATCGAAGTCGGAATCAAGATCGAGCTGATAGCTGGTATAAGCCCCATTTGGCACTACCTGAACGTAATAAGTACCCGCCCCTAACGTGGTTGAGAGCTGATCGTCTCCTGGGTTCGATGATGAAAGAAAGACTTCTCCTGGGGAAATAAACCCGTCGTTGTTTGTGTCACGGGCAAGGCGTAAATCGGCATCGAAGGTTGGAGGCGCAAAGTTATCAGTATCGATGTCCAATCGTAAATCGATCGGTGAGGTCTTATCTAAGGTGAATTTGTAGAGGTCGTTAGCATCTTCATAGGTTGGCAGCCCAAATGGGCCTCCTACCATGTCGTACAAGCGGCGACTAGTGCCGCTAAGATTGCCTAAGTCTCGTGCTGTGCCAGTAACGTCACCCGCGTAATCAGTAACGATGCGGACAGTGTAAGGGTCGGAGCCGTAAGTCTGAGTATACTTGACATAGTAGATACCAGCAGGGGCAGAATAGCGATCGACATTGAGACCATTGCCAAAAACCGCACCAGAGACCGTCTGTAGTATGTTGCCATTAGAGTCGAGCAATTGCATTGTGGCTTGCAACCCACCACTAGAGGTGTCTCTCATCCGTAAACTGATGGTGCCAGAGGCTTCCATCGTGAATTTCATGATATCGACGTTATCTCGATAATCGAGATAGTCTTGCCAGTTAATCTTGTTATAAGCCAAATACTTACTGCTGGTTTGACCCCAACTGGTGCCGATATCCCTTGCTGTTGCTAAGGTTGCGCCAGAATAGTCGTTGTATAAGTACAGCCCATAGTTCGTCGTATTAGATGCGTTGTAGTTGTGTACCTTAACGTAATAGTACTGATTGCCCTGTAGCGAAGCGTTGATCGTCTCGCTCTGGTTGCTGCCCTGGGTACTACTGGCAACTAGGTTTTGGTTTTGGTCGTAAAGGTAGATGTCGGCGTCGGCTGACAAGCCGTTGAGAGCGGCGTAGAGGGTTGACGGCCCATAGAGGGTATAAAACGCATAGTAATCATCTAAATCGCCCGGACTAACCGAGTCACTGGTAAAGAAGTTCTGTTCCAGATAAATGTCGGGTACAAATGTCGCTTCGTTGAAGGTATTGTTAGGTTCTGTCATAGAAAGAATTTTCAATTAGGTGTAGAGAAAAAAGAAAAGAGCAAATATGCACAGATAATTTGTGAAAGGCTCCTCAAGAAACTTGGAAGCCTTAGAGTAATGCAATTCTCAGACTTTTTTGATGTAGCAAAGATTAAGTTTTAATAACCTTTGCAAATTACCCAAAACGTTAACTAAAGTAATTCGACAACAATAAGAGATAGGCTTCATGAAATAGGAGTAGTTATATCTACCTCCTCCAAAGATGGTGGCGATTCAGAAGAACTAGCGCTACTTTCTGGTGTTGAAAGCTCATCACCTACAACTCCATCCCATGAATAGTTGCAGATTTTAGTGCGAAGCAATGTACCAAAGGTCAGGTTAATTGCCAGGGCGAAGGAATCGATAAAAATTAAATTCACAAAGCGATCGATCATTAGACCCCCTTGAGCTAAATTGAGCATCAAGTTATATTTGCTTTGTGACTACACTTGCCACGATCTCTTTTCCAGAAATGCGTGATATCTCAATACTTCTCGATTAAAGGGAAAGGGGGAATGCGATCGCGAGTAAGGTTAACACAAAAGAATTCAATTGTTTATTGCTTTAATCTTTTCTCCCTTTTTATAAGTGCCATCGATATTTGTTCTACTAAATTCCTTAGATTGCCATCAATAGACATTTCCAAAAATTAAATATGCGTTATCCAGAACCTTTCTAGAGACGTAACAGTGCTACATCTCTTTTTCAACAGATGTCTAATAGGTTTAACAGAAGAGGCGAGAAACATCTACGAAACCTCCATGAAGACTTACAATATTTGAAACTTCAGAATACATACTTCCGACTTTACCTGATTGATGGGTAAATAAATTATGACAACCCACAATTATCAGCAGTTCTTGAGCGCGAGAAAATGCAACATTAACCCGTTCTGGCTTCTTAGCAAAACCCACATCTCCTTTGTTATTGTTGCGAACCATACTCACAATTACAACAGGTCTTTCCATACCTTGAAATCGGTCTACTGTCCCAGTACGAATTTCTAGCGAAGGGAAAAGTTCAGATTGCAGACGTTCATCAATTTTTCTTAATTGAGCGCCATAAAATGTAATTACGGCGATTTCTTTTTTTGGTTCACCATTAGCAACTTTATCAGCCCAAATATTCTCGAACTGCTGACATAGACGTTCTATCGCATCAATTTCTGGAATATTAAAGTAAGAAGTTCCGTTTCTTTGCTCTAAAAACTGATTCTCTATAGGCGTTTTTACCCAGAGAATATGCTGAGATTCTTGGATAATTTCACCTGCTAAATGATGTGCGCGTTTTGTGTCCGGCTCTAAAATACCAGATTCTAATTTACCATCATAAAACTGATTGATTGCACCCATAATAAATGGGTGCATTCGATACTGTGTAGTTAGCATTTGTTTGATGCTTTCATCAGCAGATTCAAACTGACTTTTGAATAGCGATTCTTCTAAAAATTGTAGTTCTTCGCGTGTATTACCAATTGTTTTAGCAACTTCTTCTAAAGTACTAGTATCAAGCATGGGTGGTAATTGCCGATGATCACCTACCATGACTAACTTTTTGCCTTTCAAAGCTGGGATTAGTAACTCTGGTGGAGTACACTTACTAACTTCATCAATGATGACGACATCAAAGGATTTGAATTCTTCCGAAAAACCTCTATTTGCAGCTTGAACACAGGTGATACCGACGACGTTGGCATTATCTAGATATATACGCCTTAAATCGTCGCGATCGCGCTCTGTTGGATTTCTTAATTTTTCAATCCAATCTTGAACAAAATTTTGATATTTGTGGAGATAAATTTCTTCTTTTTGGAGTTGCTGTTGCCAATCTACCAACTTAATATTAATGCTGCGTAATAATTCTATATTAAACAAGTCAGTAGCAGAATTTTCCGGTTTAAATTTATCGGGTATCATTTGCCATTCTGTCAACCACCAATTTCTTTCTTCTATTAAGTTTTCTGATGGTTGTGGTTGTAATTTATTTTCTATTTCGCGGAGGCTAATTTGTAATTTCTGAAGCTGCTGTAGAGAAACTTCAGTTTCTTGTTTTAGTTTTGATAAATGCTCATGTAGAGAGTTTTTAATCATCTCCAGCACAGCAAAAGGTTCTAATGATGAAATTAAGGTTTCAAGTTGACTAATGGAAGTTCCCCAATAATTAACTTGATTTGAAAACTCTTGTGGCTGCTCCCAAATATTTGATTGTGTTGCAAGATATTGTTCAGTTACAATGCGTAATTGAGCAGGTATATTTTGTTGATTAAGTTCTTGCAATCTATTAATAACTTCTCCAAGTTGCAAATTAGCATCCTGCTGTGCTTTTTCTACCTCAGCTTGGGTAATAGATATTTGGTGTTGACTTATTTCATTTTTCTGAAGTTCATTTAATAGTTGTTGCAGATGCTGAAGCTGTTGTTCAGTTTCGGTTTTGACTTTTAAAACGCATTGACGTGCATTTACAAGAATAGTATCAAGCAATTCTTGTGTAAGGCGGGTGAGAGTAGAGTCGATGTTATTCCATTCCCATGATGTACCATAGGTTTGTTTTATTCTAATTAAAAAAAACTGGGTATTCTCAACCAGTAATTTTCGCTGTTTTGGAGTGAGGAGTTGATAATTGTTAAACTGTTGGTAAGTTTCTTGCCATTGGGTGCCATCGCTCTTTGATAGCACCATTGGGATCTGACTAAAATTTTGTTGTAAAAAATAGCTAAAATTATGCTGTTTACCTTTCCTGTCAGTAAAACCTCCTTCTATTTCATAAGCGATCGCTTTTGTCAATAACTCCCATTCTGGTAAGTTAATTTTGTAAATCTTTGGTACTATTGGTAATTTTAATGTATTTGCAAACATCAACAAACCTAATGGTAAGTCGACTAAATTCTCTGTTAGTGGTAAACCTGATTGATGACAATCTTTCAAGGTTTGATACAGATGGGTAGGTGCTGTAGATTTCCATTCTTTAACTGCTGAGATAATATAATCAATTTCCCGTTTGCGGTTTTCCCAAATCTGGATTGTTTGCTGGATATTTTGCAGTTTGGTAAGATATTGCTGATAA
>JBBSCU010000031.1:0-30458 GCA_038249935.1 Chroococcales cyanobacterium | reverse complement strand
GGTAGTAAACAATTAGTAATTATTGATGCAAGTTCAACTGGTTCTGAACCTGGTGCTGTGTTTAAAGTTCCAGGAAAAGAACTAGAAGCCTTGCCAGAACCTAGTTATAACTTGCACGATTTTCGCTGGGATAATGCTTTAGCCGCCGGACGGAAAATCTTTAAAAATGACTTTCCCGAAGAGGTGACAGTTTATTTAATTGAGGCGGCAAATCTTGCTTTGGGACTGGAGTTAAGTCCTGCTATCAAACATTCTGCTGATTTAGTTTTTGAAGAACTAACCACATTTATCAGCCAAAATAATGAAGTAGAAATTTCTAACAGACGCGATTAATCGCATCTCCCAATTGTACAGACGCGATTAATCGCGTCTCTATTCTCTTACGCCCAATCCCGATAAACAGAAAGTTCATCTACCCTCATTTCAAAAGGTACGCCTTGACTTTCTGGAGGACAAACACGGATTTTAGCACTGCTGAGAATTCCGTAAAGTAATGTTCCCATTGGCACGATTGTTTGTAAAACACGCCAATTAGTAACTTGATCGGGACATTCTATTACTAATGTCAGAGCATTGGCATGGGTTGTGACATACCACCGACAATTAGATAGAAGATTTTGAATGGTGCGATCGCAAGCTTCATAAAAGTATCTGCTAATAGAATACTCTAATTGTTGCCGCAGTATAATATCCGCAGATGTTGGTTGTATAGGACGTGAATCATCACTATTAAAATCATACATCTCTTTAGCCATCTCTCTTTAGTTTCCTACTTATATTCCAATTACCATTCCATAAAGTACATCTTTATTTGTTTCTAATAATTCTTTGGTTTCGTCATCATAATAAGCACCAATTCCACTACATTGAATTCCCAAATAATTACTAGCTAAATAAAGTCTCTGTCCGAGAAAACCAGCTATTTGCATAGCAGTTTGATAGTTTAAATAATCTGACACAAAAAATAAAGTTACAGCGCTATCTTTAGCGTAGGCGCAGCCCGTCGTAGACATCGCCTGATTAATACATAAGTAACCTGTCTTTTCATTAAAATTACCTGTCTTAACCAGATATGTACCTTTATATAACCCAGGTGTCATTCCTTCTACTCGATGCACCACTGAGTAAATTTCTATTTGCTCATAGTTTTCTGTCGGTATTGGCTGCTGAAGTTGCTGCACTATATATAAATAATCTTCTTGAGAAATCGGCTCTTTCCGGAAACGTCTAATAGAACGTCTATTCCAGATTGTTTGATAAAATTTATCTTTATCCAAGTCAAATTGAGGATACTCTAATTTCTGCTGGCGACTCTTTTCTACAGCCGTGGCTTGATAAGCATCTTCAATAAATTGATTGGGTTCAAAATAATCAGTACCACAAACAAAAGGAACTTTTAGCCTTAAGCATCTGATTTTCTTGTCTTGTACTTCTCCTGACACTGCACAAGCAGTAATAAACTCCTTATTCTCAAATCCCAAATCTGAATTGAGAGCGAGTTTATCAAAGTCGAAAATTAATTGTATATCTTTGTTGTGGAGGAAAGCTGAGGCGGAAACTGCACCTAAATGGTGTCCGCTATCTAATAAGCAATATCTCATGCTTCTATTTTGATATTTCCAGCTAGACCTATAATAAACGCAACTAATTAAAAAGATGAATCCGTTGATACTTTTCCCCGGTATAATATAACTCTCTAACCCATCATCAATTAATTCATAGATGAGAGTTAGAGAATTATTCTCAACTATATTGACAGCCAGCAGCAAATTAATTAAATCGTAGTGATTACCAAAACAAGCAAACCACAAAGCATTGTTGAGATCGCTATTTCGAGCATTGACATCCGCACCTGCATCAATCAGTTCTTTAACGACTGCATAAACTCCCTCTCTTGTCGCTTTCATCAAAGCTGTATCGCCATTTTCACCTGGCTGATTCAAATCCCCAGGATTATAGCCTTTTGCTATTAGCCATTGGGTTGTTGCTGCACTCAAGCTTTGTCTCTCTAATTGACTCATAATTGTTCTTTAAATGCAAAATTTTTGAGTAATTTCCAAGCATAAATTTGCTTGGTAAACGTAATAGTGGGTATTACTCCACCATTATTTATAAATGCTATACGAGTAGTTGAAGTCTAGGTTGACTATAAACAATTTAAGTAGGTGGGTGAGAAAATTTATAACTATGTCATTGCGAACGTAACGAAGTGAAGTGAAGCAATCACAAGGTTTTCAGCGTTTTTACTTTTCGTTACATAGTTAGGTTTATTTGTGCCTACCTACTTAGCTTCTACCAATTCTTTAAGAGGCTGCACATTATCGGACAATACAAAAGCCTATGTTGTAAGGCTTGCATGAATTATGAAACTGTGCGCTTCATAAGAAATTGGTATTAGTTATATAATATCACTTTGATAAGTTTGAATCATGAATCATTTATTAATATAGCGGTTTCCATTCAGATGCGGTACAACGTTATATCCCAAGGTGTAGGGGCACGGCATGCCGTGCCCCTACGGGTGTACCTCACGTAAACGAGAACTGCTATATCACCAGAAATATCTATGAAAAATATTGAAAAAACAGTATCGTTTACATTTTTATTTCATAAGCTAGTGGTCTGTCAAATTCATTTTGACGGGTTGGTAGTGTGAGCGTCTCGCTCACGACGCGAGCAAGATGCTCGCACTAACCGCAGATAACTTATAGAAGTAACGTTGTGATTAAATTTTGCTGTATTTCCGTTATTCTTATTAAGAAATCTCAAATAATTTCCTTTTTCAAAAAAATGTGCTAACTTGTTTAAGTAGAAGCAAAACACTGACAAAAAATGGAAATTAGCGCTCGTAATTCTCTTAAAGGTACTGTAAAACAAGTTATACATGGTTCAGTTAATACTGAAATAACTTTAGAACTAGCACCAGGCATAGAGTTAGTGTCAATAATTACAAAGTCGTCAGCAGAAAAACTGGGACTTGTAGAAGGTAAGCAGGTTTATGCCGTGATTAAATCATCAGATGTGATAATTGCTGTTGAGTGAAAATAAACGACTTACTTTCTTTTGCAAGCCTCTCTATTTGTGATCCAAAATTACGTTCATATCTATAAATTAGTGACCTCACTCTTAGAAGTACTTAGAAAACGAGTGAGGTCATTTTGATGTATAAATATTAACTAATAATTAATTAATATCAATTATCAACAATACGCACATAGATAGCGCGAATAGTTTTCATATCTATTGTTAAAAGTTTATCTTCAACTTTAATAATTAAGAAAGGTAATCGCTGTTCCAAAGTGATAGCAGTTCCTCGTGTTATCCCCATTGATATCAGTTTTTTCAAGATTGTTTCATCCTGACTTTTGCAAAAACTGACAATTCCTTGCTCTCCTGTCTTCAACAATTCTAATGAACAACCAGTTACACTAAAGATGGGAAACATTTGAATTATGAATTATGAATTATATAAATTATGAAGGATGAAGTATGTTTTCATCCTTCATGTTTTATTTGGTTGCCAAGAGTAGCAACTAAATCAATACTTTAGACAAGATAAGGTTCTTGATGTGTCTTAATTGTGCAATTAGAACGAGGATAGGTAACACAAAGTAGAGCGAATCCTTTAGAAACTTGTTCGTCATCTAAGAAGATTTGATCTTCTTGATTAATTTCACCTTCAACTATCTTGCCAACACAACTAGAGCAAGAACCTGCGTGACAAGAGAACGGCAACTCAATACCATTTTCTTCTGCTGCGTCTAAAATGGTAGTCTCTTCGTCAACTTCGATAGTGGTGTCGAGTTCTTGCTTTTTGTTGATTAATCTAACTTGGTAAGTAGCCATTTTTCGATTCTCCTCAAATGTTATACAATTAAATTGAATTACCGAAGTTTTTGAGTCTCCGTATTCTACTTTCAGCTTCCCTTCTCCTGAACTCGACGCTACGCAAAGTGAGTTTTTGGAAAACCTCTACAATCAGATTTGGTGCTAACAAAATGATGTTAGCTGCAAGGTACACCAGTAGGCGTACCGTCGTCTGTTTTGAAAGACTTTCCACAACCGCAGGTATCAGTTGCATTAGGGTTGATGAATTTAAAACCGCTTTCCATCACTCCCTCAACGAAGTCAACAATAACTCCGTCTAATAACGGCGCACTTTTGGCATCAACGTAAACTACCACTTTGCCTTGGTGACTTACTAAATCATCTGGTTGGGGTTTGCTGGTGATATCGATCGCATATTCATAGCCACTGCAACCACCATCTTTTACAGAGATGCGGACACCTTTAGTTGCGCCATCAGCGTCGGGTGCCGAACCTTTAAGGAATGCTCGCAGATGAAATTCTGCTTTTTCTGATAAAATAACAGCCATTAAGTCTCCTGATTTGTAGCGATTAGTTGTTCTGATTCAGGTGTAGGGTTGTCAGTTGTCCTTTGTCACTTGTCATTTGTTTTTTGCTAATGACCAATGACCAATGACCAATGACCAATGACTAATGACCAATGACCAATGACTAATGACTATTGACAGTGGGTTCCATCGAATTGGAATGCGCGTGTCTCCAAGGCGCACTATTGCCGCATACTGGACAAGAGCGATCGCGGTGAGAACGGCGTTTAGCAAATTCCATTCGATTTAAGTCCATTGTCAGCAATTGCGATAATAGAGGCTGACTAAACCCGGTGATCAACTTGATAGCTTCCAAAGCCGTTAGACAAGCTAGTGTCCCAGAGACAGCGCCTAGAACTGAAAAGCCGCGCTGATCCCAATCAGGCTTTTCGGGAAACAAACAAGATAAACAAGGAGTCACACCAGGAATAATCGTCGTCAGGTAAGCCTCCATCCCGTTCATTGCGGCTTCCACCATTGGCTTACGCGATCGCACACAGGCTTCATTTAACAAATTGCGCTCTGTAAAATTGTGGGCGCAATCAAGAGCCATATCAGCAGACTGCACCAACGAATCAACATTTTCCGGGGTGATGTAATCATGAACAATTTCCACTTGGACATCAGGATTAATCGCATCCAGAGTTTCTTTAGCTTTGAATACCCTTGGCTTACCTACCCAATCATCAGTCATGAGAACCTGACGATTCATATCATCTAGCCGCAAGTCACCACCCCGGACTAAGATTAGCCGCCCAACGCCCGCTACTGCTAGGTAAAGCGCCGCCGTACCGCCTAATCCCCCCACACCTGTAACCAGAACTGTCGCTGACTTCAGGCGATTCTGTGCTGTTTCGCCAAAATTAGGAAGCATCATTTGGCGACGATAGCGTTCTAATTCGGTAGGCGTTAGGTTAACCAATTTATACCTCCTAATCAGAAGTGATTTCTGTCAGTGTGACTACATTTTTCGGCTTGTCGTTAAACACTTTGAACAGCTTTTGTTCGTGGGGTGTTGATTCGATAAATACCTGATAGGCTTTTTGCAAAGCCAAAGAATATTGATTTAATTTCTCTTCTTGACTCAACTCAGCAGAATTATCATCAATTTCTTGGATATATTGAGAAAACTTTTTCAGAATATGTAAACGATTTACATTCACAACCTCTAAATCGTAGGATAAGTTAAAGAATTGAAAAAATTCTTCTGCATCTACGAGCTTCTTGAATTCAGTAATAGTTCCAGTCATTTGGCATTCTCCAAATTTTTCAGATGTTGCTTCAGTTCATCTAACTGGCGATAGATTTCATAAGTTGCCGCCGCAACATCCATAAGTTGTTTGTAATCTGTTGGTAGCCCTTCAGCTAAATCATGCAGATCCATTTTCATTTGACCTGCTTTGCTGTTAAGCCGTCTGATTTGTCCTTGTAATTCCTCAATTGTCATTTGTCATTTGTCCTTCGTCCTTTGTCATTAATCATTTGTCTTTTACTAATGACCAATGACCAATGACTAATGACTAATTAAATATTGCCAACTTCAGGAAAACGCTTCGCCAAATCAAGACCTTTTTTGACGTAGTTTTCTCCCTCTTCTGCTAATTTGTCCAGCGAGTCAAAGCCAAAGCGATGAGCATCTCGCAAGGTTTTCACAGCTAGCAAAAGACGACCAGAGAAAACTAGCGCCCAACCAAATCCTTCATGACTTAAATCAACCACAACCTGCGATATTAAACCTGTTTCCTGTTCAATCCCAGCAGCTACAGCCCGAAAAAATGCCATAATCCGGGCTTGAGTTACCGGATCAACTTCGCCCTCAACGGAGATTTCCCGTTTCTTTTGTTTGGTGACAATAAAGGGTTTGAGAATCAACTCATCCGACCAAGTACGATAAACTCCATAGCTGTCTTGACCACGGATTTGTTTAATTAATACCTTAAGGAAAGGTGAGTTCAAGACTTCTGTTGTAGCAGTTCCGTTAACACTATTGTTTGTGGTCATACCGTTGCTTCATTTTCAACTTCATCGGCGAAATTTTTGGATTTTGGCTGTAAAGCTTTACGCAACCAAGGTGGAGGATTACCTTTGAGGGTTTTCACTAGCTTATTTAGCACTTCGCTAATTTCTTCTTCTTCCGATCGCGCCTTAACTGGGGTGACACCTTTCTTAATTAACCGAGCAGCTGCACTACCACCAATTGCTGTTACATAAACAATCGTACAGTCAACGATCGCATCAAGTTTTGGGGTGATTTTATCTTCATTCCCATCTTCTTTGAGTTCGCCTTCAAAATTGAGGGTTTCTACGAAGTGATATCCCTCATCAGAGATTTCGTAAACATCAATCATTCTTGCCCATCCGAAGTGAGCATTAATATGAACTCTGTCACTGGTCGTAAAGGCAATTTTCATGGTAATTCTCCTCTCTAAAGTTTTGAGTTTTGAAGTGTTAATTCAACGTGAGTTTAACAAGTGTTATTTGACCTCTCCCCCAGCCCCTCTCCGACACGGAGAGGGGAGCAAAAAGCTGAATTTTTCGTTGCTCCTCCCTTTCCGTTTCGGAGAGGGAGGCTGGGAGGGAGAGGTTCATCGAACTCACGTTAATTCAAAACTCTGCGCTCACAATTCCTAACTCTTGAAACTGCTTAACTCTCGCTTCTTCTGCTTCTAAAAACAGGTTGCCAATGCCAAATACAAGTTCCATTGTGCCTCGATAGCCAACTTTGGTAAACTGACCATTACCTAAGCGGTCATAGATGGGCAATCCTAGACGATAAAGAGGAATTGATAGCCGTTTAGCGATCGCAGCTACATTCGAGTTACCAATTAGCAAATCAGAACCGTCTGCTAAACTCTCAAAGTCTTCCAAATCGCCGATAGTGATGCTTTTAACCGGGAGTTTTTCTAGTAGGTGCGATCGCGTGGTTGTCACAGCCGCATGAATTTGCGCTCCCATTGATTGCAGAAAATGCACTGTTGACCACAACAAATCTGGTTCCAGCGCTAGGGAAACTCGTTTTGCACCGAAGTAAAAGTGAGTATCCAGCATCGCATCTTGCAACTGACGGCGTTGGCGGCGGTATTTTTCGGGTACACTGTTACTACTCAGAATCGCCAATGCTTGGATAAATTCATCTACTGGTTCTAATCCCGTCAGTTCGCCAAACACCTCATAAGGTGTACCAAAGCGTTCTTCCAGAATCTTTGCAGCCCCCCGCATACTTTCACCCAATGCCAGGGTAAAAGCAGAACTACCTACTTCTCGTAGCTGTTTTAAAGTAGTCCCACTGACTGTAACCGCACTATAACTATCCTCTAAGTGTCCATCTAGAGAAGCACCAAGGTCAGGTACAAAAATCGGTATCAACCCAAAGGCTGTAACCATCTCCTTGATTTCCTGTACATCCCCTGGTGTGAAGGCAGAACCCGCCAAAATCGTGACTTGTTCAGTTCTGAGTCCACCTGGTCGAGGAATTTCTTTAACTATGCTTTCCACAGCAACAGCGAAACCATCTTGCAACGCACCTTTAAAATCTGGGGTAGGTGCAAAAACGATCGCTAAATCATTCAATTCAGGATGGCGATCGCGGATTTCCTTAAGAAAACCCTCAATGTCATCGCCTCTAGTTTCAGTCAACCCAGTACTACATAAACCAATAATTTCCGGGTTAGCCTTTTCTACCAAAGTGAGAATTGCTTGCTCTACATTATCCTCACCACCCAAGATAGTAGTAACCTCCGTCATCGCTGTCGTTGCTAAGGGAATCGCTTCCCGGAAATGTCGCACCAGCACAACTTTAGCGAAAGCAGTACAACCTTGAGAACCGTGAAATAAAGGCATCGTCCCTTTCAATCCCAAAAAGGCTAAGGTTGCACCCAAAGCTTGACTTTGCTTGAGGGGATTAACAGTCAGTGCTTTGTTAGAAACGGTGACGATCGCCATTAAACTACCTCCTCATCCCAAGGCGCGGGTTTGCGTATTTGCTCCCAAATGGGGCTATACAAAGCTTCGTACAGTTCCCGCGCCATCTCAATCATCCCTACATAACCTGCATAAGGATGGTGGCGTTCTTGGTTGATATCAAGGAAAGGAATTCGAGCTTTCAAAGCGGTGTATTGGTTACGACCACCAGCAATCAGCATATCTGCGCGAGTGTCTTTAACCACTTGTAGCAATTCCTGAGCGTTGCCCTTCTCCAACATAATGCCATCGTTGCCGAGCAACTTCTTAATTTTGGCTTTATCTTCCTCAGTACTTTTTCTCGTACTGGTAGCAACAACTTCAATACCTAAGTCCTTCGCAGCCGATATAATCGACCAACTCTTGACACCGCCAGTATACAAGACAACCCGCTTCCCTTTGAGTCGAGCGCGATAGGGAGCCAGTGCCAAATCTAGAGCAGCCGTTTCTTCTGCAATCAGCTTTTCTGTACGCTCCTGTAAATCAGCGTCGCCTAATTTAGCAGCGATGTTTCGCAGACAATGATTCATATCATCGATGCCGTAAAAAGACTCTTCAATGTAGGGGATGTTATAACGCTCCTCCATCTTTCTCGCCATATTCAGCAACGCTCGTGAGCAGATCATCACGTTGAGTTTGGCGCGGTGGGCGTAGCGAATTTCATTGTAGCGAGCATCGCCCGTAATTTTAGACAAAATACGAATGCCTAATTTTTCTAACAGTGGTGTTACTCCCCACATTTCCCCGGCGATATTGTATTCACCGATTAAGTTAATATCATAGGGCGTTGTATGTTCCGGTTCTGCTGTGCCGACAACATATTCTAACAAAGCTTCACCACCAAAACGGTTGCCCAGATTTTTACTACCAATGAATCCCGGAGCAATTACCGGGATTACAGGAGTACCAATTTTCTCAGCAGCAGCTTTGCAAACAGCATCAACATCATCACCAATTAAGGCAGTAACGCAAGTGGCGTAGACAAATACTGCTGCTGGTTGGTAGCGCTCTTTGAGTTCCAGAATCGCTTTGTAGAGTTTCTTTTCGCCACCGAAGATCACATCATTTTCACCCAAGTCAGTAGTAAAGCCCATCTTGTAGAGTTGAGGACCAGAGGAGAGACTACCACGACTGCCCCAGGAATTACCAGCACAAGCGATCGGCCCGTGGACTAAATGCGCTGCATCTGCGATCGGTACTAGGGCAATCATTGCACCATCAAAAGCACAGCCCCCTTGAGCCGCGCCAGGTTGTGCTTGTTGGGCGCATGACTTGTTTTTCTTTTCCGATTGTTTGTGCTGATTATGCTCGCATCCTGGCTCAGTGAGCAGTTCGTTGATTTTGCCTTGGGTGATTTTCATGTCTCTTCTCGTACTGAATTATTAATTGTCCTTTGTCATTTGAATCGACTATTGTACAGACGCGATTAATCGCGTCTCTACTAATGACCAATGACTATTGTACAGACGCGATTAATCGCGTCTCTACCAATGACTAACAAATGTATTTTGTGACATCCTCTCCACATACATCAGCGAGATAAGATAAAGCCCGAAAACGCAATCCTACAAATTCGTCATATAAAGGATTGAGTTTACACAATGCTGGGATATCAATAGACCGCCCAAATAATTTAAATTGTTGCTCAAAGGGACAACAGCAAGGAATTATTTGGCAAATTAGATGAGCGATGCGATTATTTTTAACCTGAATTCCATCCACTAGACGGCGTAACGGATTGAGAAGATTGTTGAACTTCCCTGGTTTTTTATAGTTAAGTGGATGGTAATCAGAATGAGTATGAGTGTGTTCGTGAGTATGATTGATGGTTTCCATTTTATAGATACCTTGGGTAAATGCTAGAAAGAAAAAGGGGGAAATAATTCATAATTACGAATTACGAATTACGAATTATTTTCCGCCCTTGATTAATACCATTTCACGAAAACCTTGATACACATAGATTTCTCGTAGGGGCATGGCATTGCCACGCCCCTACCAACGTATTTGTATCATTATTAAAGTGAAATGGTATAATACGCAGTGCGTCTACGCAATTCCTAACGAATCAAGTCGTAAGAAATATCTGTCTTAGAAGGAATGTTGGTGTTGCGATCGATTTCTTCAAACAGGGTATTAACAACCCAGTTGAGGAGGTTGATTACACCTTGATAACCAATGGTGGAGTAGCGGTGTAAGTGGTGACGATCCATGATGGGGTAGCCAATTCTCACTAAGGGAGTCTTGGTGTCGCGCCATAGGTACTTACCGTAGGTGTTACCGATGAGCAAGTCTACGGGTTCGGTGAACATCAGAGAACGCATATGCCACAAATCTTTACCACCCCAAACAGTTGCATTCTTACCAAATGGGCTAGAAGCAAGCAGTTCTTTCATTTCTGCTTCAAATATTTCGTTGCTGTTGTTAACCAAGATATGCACAGGTTCAGCACCCATTTCCAGCATAAAGCCAACTACGCTGTATACTAAATCTGGTTCGCCGTAGATAGCGAAGCGCTTGCCGTGAATCCATGAATGGGAATCAGTCATGGCATCAACTGCCCGACCGCGTTCAATTTCCAATTCTTGAGGAATGGGGATACCGCTCAATTCGCTGAGTTTCATCAAGAACTCATCAGTACCCTTAATACCCCAAGGACGGGAAACTGAGGTTGGTTGCTTCCACTCTTTTTCGATGTATTCGCGGGTTTTGAGGGTAGAGTGTGATTGCAGAGCGATCGTCGCTTTAGCATTAATTGAATCTGCTGCATCCTCTAGCTTTGTACCACCTGGATACATATTGAACTCACCTGTGTTTGGTGAATCCAGGTAGTCGCTGTTGTCAGCTAAAATTGTGTAGTCAAAGCCGAACAGCGAAGCAATCCGCTTGATTTCGCGGTTGTTGCCTACATAGGTGTCAAAACCTGGGATAAAATTGATTTTACCATTGCTGGTTTCTTTCTTATGACCTGCTGTCAGGTTAGAAAGAATTCCCTTCATCATGTTGTCGTAACCCGTGATGTGGGAGCCGACAAAGCTAGGGGTGTGAGCGTAGGGTACTGGGAAGTTTTGAGGAACTGAACCAGCTTCTTTGGCGTTGTTGATGAAAGACTGCAAGTCATCACCAATTACTTCTGCCATACAGGTGGTGCAGACAGCGATCATCTTAGGCTTGTAGAGTTGGTAAGAGTTCGCCAAGCCGTCAATCATGTTTTGCAGACCACCAAACACGGCTGCATCTTCAGTCATTGAAGAAGATACACCAGAGAATGGTTCTTTGTAGTGACGGGTTAAGTGGGTGCGGAAGTAAGCAACGCAACCTTGAGAACCTTGAACAAAAGGTAGAGTACCTTCAAAACCGACAGCAGCAAAGATTGCTCCCAATGGTTGACAACCTTTAGCAGGGTTAACGGTTAAAGCTTCACGAGCGAAGTTCTTTTCACGATAATCCCAACCCTTTGTCCACTCTGAAACCCGTTTTACTTCTTCGGGATCGTGACCGTTTTCAAACTGCTTTTTGTTTTCAAAAAGTTGTTGGTACTCAGGTTGGTGGAATAACTCTACGTGATCTTGAATTTTTTCTGGATTCTGAGGCATTTTTGGATCTCCAAGCTTACTGAATTCTTTACTAATTGAGGTGGGAGTGGGGAGTGGGGAATATAATTCAAAATTCAAAATGCAAAAATCAAAATAAATTTTTAATCTTTTAGTTTTGAATTTTGGATTCCCAACTTCCCCCCTGGGGTTTTAGCCCCAGGTTATCCTTACTTATCTCTCTCTCCCATTTCCCTAGACGGCAGCCTTAGCCTTAGCTTCAGCCTTCTTAGCCTGAGCTTTTTCATTCCAAGGAGCGCCAATTAATGCCCAGGTTGGGCTATTGAGTGCTAAGTCCATGTCGCGTGCGAAGATGGCGAAGCCGTCATAACCGTGATATGGGCCGGAGTAATCCCAAGAGTGCATTTGACGGAAAGGTAGACCCATCTTTTGGAAGACGTACTTCTCTTTCACACCAGAGGCTACAAGGTCGGGCTTGAGCGCTTTGATAAATTCCTCGAATTCGTAAGCGGTAACGTCGTCATAAACGATGGTGCCGTTTTCGATGTAGCCAGTGGTACGTTTGTAGTCGTCATTATGAGCGAACTCATAACCTGTACCGATCATCTTCATGCCCAAGTCTTGGAAAGCTGGGACAACGTGGCGAGGACGTAAACCACCAACCATGATGGCAACAGTCTTACCTTCCAAGCGGGGGTAATACTTAGCAAGGATCGAGTCCATTGTTGGCTGATACTTGGCGATGACTTTCTCAGCGTTTGCTTGGATTGTCTCGTCAAACTTAGAAGCAATTTCCCGTAAAGATTCAGCAATCTTGGTGGGGCCGAAGAAATTGTACTCAAGCCAGGGTATACCATAAGCTTCTTCCATGTGACGGCTGATGTAGTTCATCGACCGATAACAGTGGATGAGGTTCATCTTCACATTGGGGGTCATCAACATTTCGTTGATGGTGCCATCACCTGACCACTGAGCGACTACGCGCAAGCCGAGTTCTTCTAACAGGATGCGGCTAGCCCAAGCATCTCCACCGATGTTGTAGTCACCAATGATGGCTACATCATAAGGGGTTCCTTCAAACTTGAGTGTACCGTCTTTCTTAGCTTGGTCGGATCTGGTGAAAACCCAGTCACGAACCATGTCGTTAGCAATGTGGTGTCCCAAAGATTGGGAAACACCTCGGAAGCCTTCGCAACGCACAGGTACAACTGGCTTGCCAATTTCTTTTGATGTCTTCCGAGCAACAGCTTCGATGTCATCCCCAATTAGACCGATGGGACATTCTGATTGAATGGAAACACCACGGTTGAGGGGGAAAAGTACATCAAGTTCTTGGATGAGCTTGGTAAGTTTCTTGTCTCCGCCAAAAACGATATCTCGTTCTTGGAAGTCAGAGGTGAAGTGCATGGTACCAAAGGTGTCAATACCTGTGGTGCCGATGTAGTAGTTACGACGACCAGACCAAGACCAGTAACCGCAACCTACAGGCCCGTGGCTGATGTGAATCATGTCCTTAATGGGACCCCAGACCACACCTTTAGAACCGGCGTAAGCACAACCACGAGCGGTCATTACACCAGGAAGGGATTTGATGTTAGACTTAACGCCGCAATCGGCCTTACCTTCTTCGTATACGTTTAAGTGTTTTTCGCGCTTTTTAGCAGCTTTTTCTGGGTAAGCACTGAGAACTTCTTTAATTAGTTCTTTTCTTTCTTCGATGATGTTTTGATTTTCTGGAGGTGTCATACTTAGCCTCTGTGACTCGTAAGGATCAGGCATAGGGGGACTAGGAGTCCCCTCTAAGGTTAGGGGGGAGATGGAAGGAAGAAGGTGAAAGGGAAGATATGAAACTCTTCCTTTTTCCTTGTGCTAAAGCATTATTTATTAGCAGCGAATTATACTACAGGAACTTCAGCAGCACTCTTGCCAATCAACATTGCAGCATTTTCTTCGCTTTCGAGAACACCAAATTCAATCAACAATTCTTCTAGCTCTTCCATCTCAATAGGTGTGGGGATGGTGAGATTCTTGTTCTCGATAATCTTCGTGGCTAATGCGCGATATTCTTGACTTTGATTGCTATCAGGTGCGTACTCGTTCACGGTCATCCGACGCAATTCTGCGTGTTGAACAATGTTGTCACGAGGTACGTAGTGAATCATTTGGGTGTTCAAGCGTTTTGCCAGGGTTTCGATGAGATCGATTTCCCGGTCAACGTTACGGCTGTTACAAATCAGACCACCCAAACGCACGCCACCAGTGTGAGCATACTTGAGAACACCACGAGCGATGTTGTTAGCAGCGTACATCGCCATCATTTCACCGGAGGTAACGATGTAGATTTCTTGGGCTTTGCCTTCACGAATAGGCATAGCAAAACCACCGCACACAACGTCACCCAATACGTCGTAGGATACGAAGTCAACGTCTGTGTAAGCACCGTTTTCTTCTAAGAAGTTGATGGCGGTGATGATACCACGACCAGCACAACCTACACCGGGTTCTGGACCACCAGATTCTACGCAACGAACGTTACGGAAGCCGGTCAGCATTACTTCATGGAGTTCTATATCTTCAACAGCGCCTCGTTCAGCAGCCAATTGAAGAACGCTTGTTTGAGCCTTGCTGTGCAGCATCAAACGGGTGGAGTCAGCTTTAGGGTCGCAACCGACGATGAGGATGCGTTGACCCATTTCTGCCATAGCTGCTAAGGTGTTTTGGGAAGTGGTAGATTTACCAATACCGCCCTTACCGTAGAAAGCGATCTGTCTAATTTTTTCGTCAGTCATGATTCGTGTTATCCTGCAATTGGTTGGTGGGTTTTTTGGGTTTGTTGGCTCTCACACCTGTTGAGCTACAGCAGTGAGGGTATGTAGAACGATGCCGGGGGCGATCGCTCTACAGCTAAAATGATCGAAAGCAAGTACATATATTTCCTGGTTAAATTTTTTTTCTTTTGTCCTTAGTCATTAGTCAAATTACTAATGACTAAGAGATTACGCAATTTACAAATACGTCGTAATGTGTTTCAGCTTGAAAAACTAAATAGGACTTGATTTTGTCAACAATCAATGGTTAAGTCCTATTACTTGTTTAAAATAGCGCCCTTCATGTTTGAGACACGCTCTAGTGCAGCTTTGGTGTCTTCTGCTGACTCTCCACGCACAGCCATTGCTTCACTCAGATGCATGGCGATCGCATCGAAGTGTGGTTGCTGTAGGTTCATTCCAGCGTGGGTTTTGTCCATTGGACGACCGCCGTATTGCTTTGGCCCCTCAAAAATTTGAGATAAGAAAGCAACTAGATGATTGCGTTGCTTGACCATATCTGTACCAGCAAAAATGGGATTGAGGAGGCTGTCTGTGGCAATGCGTTTGTGAAGTTCATCTACTATTTGTTCAATCGCTGGTTGTCCGCCAAGTTTGTCGTACAATGTACTCATATCCTGTTCCTTTGAAGCGAGTTGGATAATGAAATTCGCAAGTAGGCTGCTTAATCTCTTTGCCTATATGCTGTTAGCCGTCATAGCTAATTTAGCTATCGGTTGTCGGTAGGATTGAAGCATTGAGTGGAGACAATTATATGGTTCAAATCCTACTTTCTGTTCCTGGCTGAATGCATATTAAGGCGTATTTGTAGAGTACGTTAAGTCAAGAAAGCAATTCCTAAACTGCTTCGACTACAAGGCTCTTGCTGACACGATCTTGTAATCTGGCTTCGATCGCAATTTTTAGAGTTGCTGTACTACTAGAACAGGAACCGCAAGCACCTTGCAGTACAACCTTAACGCGATCGCCTTCGACATCATAGAGTTCTACGTCTCCACCGTCAGCGATGAGTACGGGTCTGACTTCTTCATCGAGAACCTTTTGAATTAAAGCAATCTTTTGGACATTGGTTAGCGATCGCTCTTTAGACGTAACGATTTCTGTGGCAACTTTTACGCCGTAATTGTTGAGCGCAGATGTGGCGGATTCCTGTTGCACTGATTTTATAATATCATCAATGTTCGCCAGACAGGAACCGCATCCGCCACCAGCTTTCACATAATTTGTTACCTGTTCAGCATCCGTGAGATGATTTTCTAGAACGATGCGGCGAATTTTGGACTCGCTGATCCCAAAGCAACTGCAAATTAACGCGCCTTCATCATCATCATCGTGGGTAGCTAGAGGAATGCCACGATAATTATAGATAGCGGCTTCTAGGGCTTCTTGTCCCATGACAGAGCAGTGCATCTTTGCTTCTGGTAAACCACCCAGGTAATCTGCAATGTCTTTATTGGACACTTTCAGAGCTTCATCTAAGGTTAAACCTTTGATCATTTCGGTTAATGCACTAGAAGATGCGATCGCGCTAGTACAGCCAAAGGTTTGAAAGCGAGCATCTAAAATCTTATCAGATTCTACTTCCACTTTCAGGTGCAATCTCAGAGCATCGCCGCAAGCAATGCTACCGATTTCTCCCATTGAAACTTTAACACCAGCTTCGCCCGTTTCTTCAATTGCTCCCTGGTTCTGGGGATTGTAAAACAGTTCTAATACTTTATCAGTGTAGTCCCACATAATTTTTGTCCTTTGTCATTTGTCCTTTGTCATTTGTCCTTTGTCACTTGTCCTTTGTCACTTGTCCTTTGTCACTTGTCCTTAATGACCAATGACTAATGACCAATGACCAATGACTAATGACTAATGACTAATGACTGTTCTTGCAGCCAACCTGCATTATCATTTTTGAAGGGTGAGAGGGCGCGTAAACGTTCCACAATACTGGGCATTACCTCTATCACCTGATCGATTTCGGCTTCTGTGGTGTAGCGACAAAGGCTGAAGCGAATGGAACCATGCAAAGTTGTGTAGGGTAAACCCATAGCCCGAAGGACGTGGGAAGGTTCCAGTGAGCCGGAGGTGCAAGCAGAACCGGAAGATGCACAAATACCGTATTTATTCAAGGATAATAAAATAGCTTCACCTTCAATATACTTGAAGCCGATATTTGTGGTGTTGGGCAATCTCTGCGTAGTGTCACCGTTAACGACACAATCGGGAATTTTAGCGAGTAAAGTTTGTTCTAGGCGATCGCGCAGTCTTCTTTCTCTTTTAGTTGCTTCTTCTAAGTGTAACAGTTCCAGTTGGGCAGCTTTGCCCAAGGCAATAATTGCTGGAACATTCTCAGTTCCCGCCCTCCGTCCGCGTTCTTGGTGTCCGCCAATCATAAAGGGACGGAACCGAACCCCGCGCCGGATATATAAAGCCCCAATTCCTTTTGGTCCGTGCAGCTTGTGACCAGACAGGGTTAACATATCCACGGTGCTAGTCTTCATATTCAAGGGGATTTTACCCACTACTTGCACCGCATCTACATGGAAGATAGCGCCATACTCTTTCACCCGCAACCCAATCTGCTCAATCGGGAAAACTGTCCCTGTTTCGTTATTAGCATACATAATTGTCACCAGGGCGGTGTTACCCGTCAAGGAAGCTTCTAGCTCATCTAAATCTAGCTGCCCTTGATGATTTACTGAAAGATAGGTAACAGTGTAACCTTGGGTTTCTAATTGTTTGCAGACATTGAGTACTGCTGGATGTTCAACTTGGGTAGTGACGATGTGTCGCTTTTCTGGTTGCGCCAACAGTGCGGCTCGAATCGCCGCGTTATCTCCCTCAGTACCGCAACTTGTGTAGACAATTTCTGACTCATCGGCTCCCAGGATGGCTGCAAGTTGTTCTCTTGCTGTTTTCACTGCTTTACCGACTTGCCCACCAAAGCTATGCATACTAGAGGGATTGCCGTAATAGTCCGTCAGGTAAGGCAGCATTACCTCTATAACTTCCGGGTCTACCTTAGTGGTGGCATTATTATCGAGATAGATGCAGTTTTTTTGCATTGTTGTCTTCAATTACGAATTACGAATTACGAATTACGTTGTTTGGGGTTGACGCTTTTGCAACTGTTCGGAGTATTTCTGGCTATAGCAGTTAAACCAACGCTCCCAATAATCTTGTTTATTAGTTAATTTAGCAACTACGTGGTTGTAATTGGTAAACCAGCCTTCCCAATAATCGCTAGGCTGCTTAACGCAACCGTCGCAGGTGGGACAACCAGCTTTACACTGAGGCATGGTATGAATGCTACCAACGCAGTTTGTACAAAGTTCAGAGTCAATCCAGTGTTGTCCTTCAACTATCTTAATTGCACCAGTGGGACATACAGATAGACAGAGATTGCAGGAAATACACTGGCTAGTAATTTTGTAAGCCATGATTATTGTCCTTTTTTGCAAGTGGGGAGTGGGGAACGTAGCCCTGTCAAGGTGATATGTCGCTTGAATTTCATATTTGTTGAAACAAAATCTTCAGTTGTTCTTTTAGAATTTTGAAAATTCCGAGTTCATACCATTTCACGAAAACCTTGATACATATAGATTTCTCGTAGGGGCATGGCATTGCCATGCCCCTACCAACGTATTTGTATCATTATTAAAGTGAAATGGTATCAAAGGTGCAACTTCCGAGTTCAAAGGTGCAACTTCCGAGTTCAGAGGTGCAACTTCCGAGTTCAGAGGCTCAACTTCCGAGTTCAGAGGCTCAACTTCTGAGTTCAAAGGCTCAACTTCTGAGTTCAGAGGTGCAACTTCCGAGTTCAGAGTCTCAACTGCCGAGTTCAGAGGTGCAACTTCCGAGTTCAGAGGTGCAACTTCCGAGTTCAAAGGCTCAACTTCCGAGTTCAGAGGCTCAACTGCCGAGTTCAGAGGCTCAACACTTCCGTAACTTTGTTGGGTTTCACTTCGTTCTACCCAACCTACAATTTTCTTAAGTAAACCGTATTGAGTTCAGAGGCTCGTAATAAACACAAAACTCAGCTTGACAGCACTATTGGTAAGTGGGGAGTGGTGAATATTGAAATTCCCTACTCCCTAATCCCTATTCCCTATTCCCCAATTCCTTAACGTATTGCTCGTAAAACTCCAAAGCAACCTTTTCAATCACGTCGTAAGCTTCAACAGTCTGTATTCCAGCTTCTTGCAATTTTTCTTGAGGACAGTTACCAATCTTGGAGACTAAAACTGCTTTACAATCTGCGATCGCTTTCATAATATGCTCAAAGGAAGCTTCTTCGCTGTATCCACCTTGGCAGTATTGGTCAATTTTGCGATGACCGATAAAGCGAACATCGTTCCCACCCACTTCGTAAATTTGGAATTCTTTGGCATGACCGAAGTGCTGGTTAACCAATCCGCCGCCTTTGGTTGCTACTGCAACTAAGATTTTCGGACTATTGGCAAATTTCTTGCCAGCTAGTGCCTTATCCTTGGCTACTTTCAATTCTTCTTTAAACTTCTCAATTCCTTCGTGAACAGTAGCACGTTGTTCCATGTCATATTCTGGAGCCATTTCCAAGAATTTCTCTTTGGAAAACTCCTGGCTGCGGTCTTCTCCCAGCAATCCGACTGCATCGGCACGACACTGGCGACAGTGACGCATCATTTTCATGTTACCGGAGCAATTGTCTTGAACTTCTTTGAGTTCTTTGGGTGTAGGTCCGCGTTGACCGATTAAACCGAAGTGTGTGCCATGTTCTGGTGCAGAAATCAATGGCATGATGTTGTGCAAGAATGCACCTTTTTCACGAATGACTCGATTCACTTCGACTAAGTGATGGTCATTAATTCCGGGAATCATCACCGAGTTAACTTTGCACAAGATGTCTGCATCTTTCAGGGCTTGCAATCCTTCCATCTGTCTTTCGTGAAGAATTGTCGCGCCTTCAATGCCTCTATAACGCTTGCGTCTGTAGTGAACCCAAGGATAAATCAATGCACCGATCTCTGGATCTACCATGTTAATGGTGATCGTAACGTGATCTATATTTAATTGTTTAATGCGATCGATGTAGTCGGGCAGCATTAAACCATTGGTTGATAAACACAGCTTAATATCTGGTGCTTGCGCTGCAATCAACTCAAATGTGCGGAAAGTCTTTTCAGGGTTCGCCAGAGGGTCGCCAGGGCCGGCAATTCCCACAACTGTCATTTGCGGAATCTTGCCACCAATGACCAAAGCTTTGTGTGCAGCTTCTTCTGGTGTGAGCAATTCGCTAACTACTCCCGGACGGCTTTCGTTAGCGCAATCATATTTACGGTTGCAATAGTTGCATTGAATGTTGCAAGCTGGAGCAACTGCAACGTGCATCCGGGCGTAGTGGTGATGAGCGTCTTCGCTGTAGCAGGGATGTTTAGCAATGCGTTCTTGGAGCTTTTCGTCCCTTTCCACTGTGGCGCTGCTGGTGCTGTCGCAACCGCAACCACCTGATTTTGCTTGGGTTGTTGGCGATTCCGTGGCGGGGGAGTTAAGGAGTCGTGTAGACGGTGATGTCATTGAGTTTCGCAAAAGGTCGGTGGACTTGGCTGCCACTGTGGGAGATGTTGTTGCTAATGTCTATGCCCAGGAATTGAAGTCGCGTCTTCCACACTGCCTGCAAACGCCTGGGTTTAGGCGACTTGTTTTCAAGTAATACAGGCGATAAATCTGGTTCTTCGGCTGGTGTGTCAAGGTTCGGTTCTTGGGTAGAATTTGTGCTTACAGCCGCGACTTCTATTCACTTTTGGCATGGTGCTATGTCATCCCTCCACTCACTCTTCGCTTCGTTTCAGAGCGTTAAGTGATTGGCGATATAAGATTTATAGCAGCCGTCTCTAGCCAGATGTTGCGTCTATCTAGGCTAGAATTTATTGGATTTATTACGTTTGTACTCAAGTAATAAAAACCCTAATTCTTCAAGCGTTACAAGAATTAAAAAAGTTTTTTTCGGGTAGGGGTTCTAGTATTTTTTGGTTGGGGTTCGAGTATTTATAGACAGGGGTTCAGGATTTTTTTGTACTCACTCACAACCCAAACCCAGCAAAGACTTTAGCCTACTTTAAACTGGTTTTGAGCTATCTAAATGTGTACTCAGACTAACCTCAATTCCGTAAAAAGCAATAAATGCCAAGGGTTTGAGGGTGAAAACTGGAGTAGTCTATATCGTTTTACTCCAGAAAAAAGCAAAATTCAATTCTGTATCTAACATATCATTTTTTTGAGGGTAGAAATGCAATTTATATTTTTTTAATTTTTGCTTTGACAATCACATTCAATTGTGGTTCTAACTCTTATCTTGTAAGCCATTTGAGCTAGTGAAAACAGATGTGCTGCTGAACATAATTTTCAAAATGTCTAACTTTTCAGTCATTTTTGTTCATTCCCACAATTAGGAGAGCGGTAGGAAACTCTCAGATTTTGTGTTTGAGAGAAACAACAAACTATAATCTAACATGATTGTGCGATCGCAATCAATTTTCTAAATTGCTCATTACAAACCTTAGCAAAAACCTAGCCCCCTAACCTCCTTCCCGACGCAGGAAGGGGGAAAATTCAAAGTCTCTCTCCTTGCAGGAGAGAGATTTAGAGAGAGGTTTAAAAGCTACAATCAAACCAAGCGTGAAAAAATCTTAGTTATGATCGCCATCCCGCAACAACTGCCAGAAATGACCGTTGAGGAATATCTCGAATGGGAACCTCGGCAAGACGTTCGCTATGAATATGCCAATGGCGAAGTATTTGCCATGACAGGCAGTACAATTCCCCATAATGACATTGCACTAAATCTCTACAGAGCTTTGTACCCCCATTTGCGTTTCAGGGGTTGTCGAGTGAATGTGTCAGATGTGAAAGTGCAACTCACTCCCCAGAGTCGCTACTATTATCCTGATGTTATTGTCAGTTGCGACCCCCAAGACCTCAATGCCCGCAAATTTATTCAACATCCCAAGCTGATTGTCGAAGTTCTTTCGCCAGGTACAAGCGCTAAAGATCGGGATGAAAAATTTACTTATTATCTGACAATCCCCAGTTTGCAAGAGTATATCTTGATTGATTCAGAAAAAATCTCCGTTGAGCGTTACTGTCGGGGTGAGGGTAGGATGTGGCTTTATTATTCCTACGCGGCTGGAGATATCGTCGCTCTATCGAGCATTGAATTTGAATGCCCGATTGAATTGCTATATGAAAGTGTTGTATTTCCGACTGAATAATGTATTTTCTCACACGCGATGTCTACGACGGGCTGCGCCTACGCACCTCAAGCAACTGCATAGCCGGTGTAGGGTCTTAACTCCGGTGGACGAAACCCCAGAACAATGTGTTCTTTAGGAATTCCAGCCCGTTCTAAATCGGCAGCAATGCCTTCTTCAGTGCCATCCCGTTGAATCCAGATTTTACCATCAATCAAATCCATTGTTTTATCACCTCCTGTTTTGGATCAAAGGCAATCAGCTTTAAACGATGATTTTTCAGTAACAGTTTGCCAATGGGTTCTTCAAACAAATCATCAAAAACTCTGTTAGGTACTGCAAGATATAACATTCGCTCTGGCTCCAACTCAGTCAATATATCCTGATATAAAATATACTGACCCAACGCTTTTTCTAAATCATCAACATCTGATCTGCCCATAAAACTTTTAATTTCAACTGCGATCTTGGATTCTGCTTTCTGCGCCGCCAACAATTGCCTAGTACCTAAATGAATATACAAGTCTTTTTTACCAAACTTAAGAGTCAGTGGGTCATGAGTAATTGTCCATTTGTCCTTAATCAAAGCATTTTTGACATTGTTGTGATAGATGTCTTTAGCTGGCATATAGGTGCAGTTTTAGACTTATATTTTTATTTTAGGAAATCTCTGAGAGCGGCTAGCATGAAGATCATTTGTTATGGTCACTAAATCCCACGCTGTAGCTACGCCCATCGTAGACATCGCTACACTGTAGTCATAACTAACAATAAGCTGTCTGAGTTCATGCAGCAAAACAGGGTAGCAGGAGGAATGGGATGAAAGCAGTAGTTATCTATCGGTATGGCGCGGCTGAGGTGTTGCAGTATGAAGAGGTGGAGCAGCCGAAAATTGAGCCCACGCAGTTACTTGTGAAAGTTCATGCTAGTAGCGTTAATCCCATTGATTGGAAAATTCGCCAAGGGATGTTGAGTTTGATTACCGGCAGCAAATTTCCGAAGATTCTGGGGTTTGATGTGGCGGGAGAAGTCGTAGCTGTTGGCTCTGGTGTCACCCGTTTCAAAGCAGGAGATGCTATCTATGGCAGTGCTAACTTTCCTGGAGGGGGTTATGCTGAATTTGCAGCCGTCTCAGAAAACGTGGTGGCTCTTAAACCAACAAACCTGTCTTATGAAGAAGCTGCAACTGTTCCTTTAGCAGCGCTCACGGCTTTGCAATCCCTGCGAGATCAGGGGAATATTCAAACAGGACAAACTGTGCTGATTAATGGTGCTGCGGGCGGTGTGGGGATTTTTGCGGTGCAAATTGCTAAGGCTTTAGGAGCAGTGGTGACGGGAGTTAGCAGTACTAAAAACTTGGATTTGGTGAAATCTTTGGGAGCAGACCGGGTGATTGATTATACGCAGCAGGATTTCACCGCAGATACAGCGCAGTATGACATTATCTTTGATGCAGTGGGTAAGCGATCGCTCTCTCAAACCAAAACAGTCCTCAAACCCAACGGAATTTATATCACCACGCTACCTAGCCCGGAAGTCTTCTTAGAGGGCATCTTAACAGCGTTCCTTCCTGGTCAAAAAGCGAAACTTATCATTGAAAAACCCAACACTCAAGATTTGGTTTACCTGAAAGAATTGATTGAAGCGGGTAAAATTCGTCCAGTGATTGATCGCACATATCCCTTACAAGAACTCGCGGCGGCTCATAATTATAGCGAAACTGGGCGTGCAGTGGGGAAAATTGCGATCGCGCAGCCGGTCGTAGACATCGCGGTTTCCAATTAATTGCGAGTCCCAACAACCGCCAGAGAATAAATTCTTTGGCGGAATGTGGGGTTAAGTGCGATCGTGCAAAATATTTCTGCACTGAAATTCGGAAATATTACTCAAGCAGTCACAACTTGTGCGCTGTTAATGACCCCTTTGAGCGCAAGCAAGATTATCCTCGGCGCATTGCACTGGAGATAATTATCAAGCAATTTCCTCAGCATGACCAGACTTTACCACTGTTGCGCGATCGCACAGAAAATGACCCAGATGAGCAAGTGCGGGAATTTGCTCAGGAGAAGTTAAAGCAGTGGGAAGTATAAATGTCAGCTGAGTATATGCCCAAGAAAATCAGAGAACTCAAAGCAAAAAAAGCTTACTATTATCCATGTCACAATTGAGGAACAGACAATAAACCCAAGCAATGAACAAGCACAAGCCTCTGTCTTTGAACTCCATTAATGAGGCTTTGAACTCCATTAATGAGTCTTTGAACTCCATTAATGCAAGAAATTCAGCTATTCCGTTTTAGTGACACAACTGGCAATGTATTTATTTTGGCAGGTGATGAACTGCAAATCCTTGTATTTCGTGATGGAACTTGGAGATTTGTAAATGAAACCTAATTTTGCAGAAATGTCCACAAAAGAATTGAGGGCGTATGTACTTGCTAATCGGGAAGATATAGAAGCGTTAGAAATCTTATTTAGTCGCCGAACTCCCGACTCAGAAGCAATTATATATCCGTCGATGTTTACTGAAGATGGTAAACCTATAGAAGAGAATAATCGCATAATTGCAGAAGCGATCGCTCAGAGAGTTCAGCAAGAGAAGAATAATCGGGATTAGCTTTGTGTTTGGCGATCGCCACATCGTGCAGATAGGGCTATTTCATTCTCATCAAGCGCGATCGCTGCTAAAAAAATGCCAGCTACATCTTTCACCTTTTGAAGTTCTATTTGGTTTTGTTGATTTCTAGCCAGTTGCAGAGCAGGAACTGAACTCTGTTGAGCGCTGTATCAATTATGTAGAGCTATTCTACAGCACTCATTTGACAACTGGCATAGCTGGGACAGCAGAAGCGGAAAGTTTTACCTTATCCCCCGTACACTTCTTCACTGTCCCGTTGTGTTGATATCTCCATTGAAACTGCAACTCGAAGTTATGAGATGCCAAATTGCCAAAATTGCTTAGGGGGGTATCTCATCCCCATATTCTCTTCCTGGAACAGCTAATCTTCGCCTAAGATTTGCCACCACACTGCACTCATCACTCTAATAGCCCCTTGTGACCTGAAGTTATAGAGGTGTCACAGAAGCCTGTTGCACCCTATTATTAACAGTTTTTGGTTCTACAATAGCTTCTCGACCTGTAATCAATCTAGAGCGACGATTACGAGTGACATAATTCCACGCCCACTGAATTACTACTAGTAATTTAGTGTCAAACTCGATTAAGAAGTAGATGTGAACTAGTAGCCAAAATGCCCAAGCAATGAAACCTGTGAGTTTGATTAAGCCTAAATCTACAACAGCTAAATTTTGCCCAATCATCGCCAAACTACCCACATCGTTGTAATTAAATTGTGGCAAAGTCTGACCTTTAAGCCGTCGTTGAATTAGTTTACCTACATACTCTCCTTGTTGTTTAGCTACGGGTGCAACACCAGGTAAGACTTTACTATCTTGGTGGGAGAAGTTAGCTAAATCTCCAATTACGAAAATGTTGTCATAACCCTCGATAGACAAGTCAGGTTCTACAATTACCCGCCCAGAGTAATCGCACTCTACACCTGTACTTTCTGCTAAGACTTTCCCCATTGGAGAACCTTGGACACCTGCTGCCCACAATATAGTTTTTGAGGCAATTTCTGTCAATTCATCGCCTTGCTTGAAAGTAACGATATCATCTTCAATATTTATTACTCTGGTGTGAGTGTGGAGTTCCACACCCAACTTTTGCAAAGATACTGCTGCTGATGCCGATAACTCTGGCGCCATGTGTGGGAGGATGCGAGGGCCTCCTTGTAATAGTAGAATTTTCGTTTCGGAAGTGTCGATGCTGCGGAAATCTTCTTTGAGAGTTTTGTATGCCAACTCAGCGATCGCACCTGCTAATTCTACACCCGTCGGGCCACCCCCTACAATCACAAAAGTCAAGAAAGCACGGCGTTTTTCTGGATCAGTTTCTTTTTCTGCTGCTTCAAATGCGCCAAATATCCGACGACGCATTTCTATCGCATCTTCCACCGTTTTCAAGCCAGGAGCAACTTCTTTCCAGTCATCTTTACCAAAATAGGAATGGTTAGCACCTGTGGCGATAATTAATGTATCATAAGGTACTACTTCATCACCCAAAATAACTTGTTGCGCTTTTGGATCAATATCATTTACTTCTCCCAACAACACCTTTGTATTCTTGCTTTTGCTAAATACAGATCGCAATGGTGCGGAAATATCAGAAGGTGATAGCGCACCTGTGGCAACTTGATATAAAAGCGGCTGAAATAGGTGAAAGTTACGTTTATCAATGAGAGTAACATTTACATTCGCTGCATTCAGAGCCTTTGCTGCATACAGTCCACCAAAACCACCACCAACGATTACAACCTGATGTGGTGCATTATTATTAAGTACAACTACCATACGAAATATTTCCTTGTGTTAAGAAGCTGTAACTATTCTTAACAAATATGTAACAACATTATGATAGAGATTGCTGTTTATTTAGAACAATTGAAAAAATAATAAAAGTAGTCAAAGTTAGTAATGAGTCATTATTCAGAGAGAACAGTTTAGTAATTATCAATTCGGCAAGCAGGTATATTTGCACTCATTGAACTGCTTTCCTTCAACACATCTATATAATAGATATTCACTATGAGCTATAACTATATTTTCAAACGTATGCATACATACAGACAGCAAATCCTAAAAGAAAATAAAGAAATCTGTGATTCGCCCAACCAAATAATAAGATACTAATAGTAGTAGCGGATACAAAAAAATGATTTGTAGTTTGATCTAATTCATGTTTGAGTGCATCTGAGTACAGCTTAATATATTGCAAAATATCTTGATGAAATGTTTGTCAAGGCTTACAGGTAAAGTTTCTTGTAGCGAGTACATAAATTCTTTGACCCTGCCCGAAAAATACTAGCACCCCTATTGTTAAAGACTAGCGCCCCTACCCCAAGACAAATTTTAAGTTTATCTTGGGTAGGGGTTTCGGCGTTTGAGTACAACATTAATCAATCCAATAAATCCAATCAACATTGGGTTTTCTGTCTAGTTGGAAGTCGCCTGATATAAGCATAAAAATAGCAGATAACTTTTTCTACCAGATAGACATTACCGATGCAACAGTCTTTAGACAGTATCAGCGATGTCTACGACGGGCTGCGCCTACGCCAGACTACCAAAACGCCGGATTCTGCACATACATCCCGGCTGAAAAATTTACTCACTGGCGTTTTTTTGAGCCATTATTGAGTGATTTTCGCATTATTTTTGAACGTGATCCCGCAGGGGGTAGAACAACCGACAAAGGACAAAGGATAAATGACAAATAAGACTTTAGGCGATCAAGTATTGCAGATTCCTTTGAGCGATCGTTGGCGAATCTATCACCGTTTGCAAGAGTTAAAAATTAAGAGTTGCTGTCTCCCCGATGGTTCTTTACGAGTGCAAGTCAACAATTTACTAGAAGGGATTTTGATTCGCAGTACAGTTATGCAACTTCTCGCCTCTCGTCACGAATTATTAGAGTGGTTAGAGCGTTGCTGGGATTACAGTGATGAATCCTGAGTAGAAATGGAAAAATATTTAAGTTTTTCATACCCCACTCCCCACTCCCCACTCCCCTCTTTGTTCATAGATGCACAAAGCTCGAATAGGTTTAGAAGTTGAAGTTACTGTACTCTAGCAGAATTTATTGCAGACTGAGAGAGATGAACCGAGTTTTAGATTTTGTTTAGTCTGCTAAATCTGAAATTTCCCTGACATATAGCAAGGCGGAATTACCAAATAAAATTGGAACTTCTGATTTTTAACTTTTTTCCAACTTAATAAATTGAAAGTTCAACTATGGCGACTCGTAACAGAGATATAAAACTCCTCCATTTTTTGCACAATGAACTTGAACTTTCAAATGCTGATATTGCTGTAGCTCTGCGACACCGGGAATTAGAAAATGGACCACTACCGATGCTCCTCTGGCAATATGGTTTAGTTGACTTGGAGCAACTAGGAAAAATTTTTGATTGGCTAGCAGAACACAGTTAGCTAATTTTAATCCTTTAGCTTTGAGTATCATTAACTGCCTAAATTACACCCCAATGCTCTAGAAAATATGAGGTTACGAAGATGATTACATCCTTAATTGCTGGCTTTTGTGTCTTACTTTGTTCTGGATTTGCTAATAGCTATATTAGTTCATTACTACTCGAACAAATTTCAACTGACATCGGTGAAAAAGATTAGTAAATTATACATGGTTTTAGTTCCCTGCCATACAGATGTGATGCTAATAATCGGTCAATAATTAAGGATCATGTATCCTAGATTATGAATTTTGATATTTTTAGCATTTACCATTACTAGGGATTGTAGAGAGAAAGGATATTAAGAATACTTCCAACAGAGGGATATTTGCAATGAATCAAATCATAATTAATGACACTACATTACGTGATGGTGAACAAGCAGCAGGTGTTGCTTTTACCTTAGAAGAAAAAGTTGCGATCGCTAAGTTTCTCGATGCCATTGGTATACCCGAATTAGAAGTTGGGATACCGGCAATGGGTGACGAAGAAATCAAGGCGATCGCCGAAATTTCTAACTTGGGTTTGCAAGCAAAACTCTTAGGCTGGAACCGCGCTGTCATCTCAGATATTAAGGCTTCTATCGCTTGCGGTCTGAACCGGGTGCATATTGCCATTCCCGTCTCTGGTATCCAAATCGCCACTAAATTTCACGGTCAATGGCGAGTTAGTTTACAAAAACTCAAAGACTCTATCAACTTCGCCCTCGATCAAGGTCTTTGGGTAGCAGTCGGCGGAGAAGATTCTTCCAGGGCTGATGAAAACTTCCTCTTGGATGTAGCGCTTTATGCCCAAGAATGGGGTGCATCCCGCTTCCGCTTCTGCGACACCGTAGGAGTTCTCGATCCCTTCACCACCTACACCAAAGTCCAACGGCTGGTTTCAGCGTTGACGATTCCCCTAGAAATCCACACGCATAATGATTTTGGTCTAGCAACTGCCAACGCTCTTGCGGGTATCAAAGCTGGAGCCTCATCAGTGAATACCACAGTTAACGGATTAGGTGAAAGAGCGGGAAATGCAGCTTTAGAAGAAGTTGTCATGGCAATCAAACGCATCTATGGCATCGATTTGGGCATTAACACTCCCAGTTTGCTGGAATTGTCTCAACTGGTTGCCGCCGCATCCGGTGCTAGCGTACCACCTTGGAAGGCGATCGTGGGCGAAAATACCTTTGCTCACGAATCTGGCATCCATGCTCACGGAGTATTGCAAAACCCCATTACCTACGAACCATTTGCTCCTGAAGAGGTGGGTTGGGAACGGCGTTTAGTATTAGGTAAACATTCTGGACGGCATTTGGTTTCAAACTTGCTAGAGCAGCATGGCATTTTCTTAAACTCCCAAGAAACCCAGTCTGTTTTAGATGCAGTGCGCCATAAATCGGTACAGAAAAAACGCAGTTTGACCACAGAAGAACTATTGAATTTGGTCAGAGAACAGAGGTACTCTCATGCAACGTGATGAATTAGAACTAAACTTACCACCTGCTTTTGAAATTGGTGAAAAAGTAAAAGTTCGTAAACTGCTCAAAAACGATGGTACTTTTCCTGGTAAGGAAGTCGGCCAAGTTTTAGTAAACAAGGGAGATATCGGCTATATAGCGAGTATAGGCACATATTTACAGACTTCCTATATCTATGCTGTGCATTTCTTAGAAACAGGGTTTGTCGTCGGCTGTATGAAAAAAGAACTAGAATCTGTTGAGGAATCTCATGAAAGTAATGCTACGCATGAATGATGCCGGTACTTTAGTAGTTTACGTTGCTAAAAAAGACCTTGAAGAAGAAGTCGTCAAACAAACTGATGGAAATAATGGCAAGATTCTCACCCTAGCAAATGGTTGGGAATTGGAATTTAGTGAATTGCCAGATGCAGCCAATTTACCCAAAACTGTAGAAGCTAAACGCCTCGTTTAAAAATAGTTAGGAGTTAGGAGTTATGAATTTTAACTTCTAACTCTTAACTAATGACGAATGACGAATGACTAATGACTCATAACTAACTTTTTATCAATCATGGGTGACAAGTATTTTACGTTATCAGAATTGAATCTTGAGGGACAGTTACTAGGTTTTGTTGGTGGTGAACCAGGAAAATATAAATACTTGCAATTGGCTGTTCCATCTGGAAATGTGGAAATTAAACTGTCTAAAGAGTTGCGCCGTTCTGTAAGTTTATCCTTAGTTCCTGGTCAGCAAATTCGCGTTTATGGTCATAGTAAGCTAGACTCGCACACAAGTAAAATTAAAATCAAAGCCTATCAAGTGATACCAATTGATGGTTATCCAAATCAAGATTTACCACCTCAACCCAAAGCGAGGATTATGGTATGTCAAAAGTCCGGTTGCCTCAAACGTGGTGGTAAAAGTTTATTATCAGAATTAGAAAAAACTTTGGGCGATCGCAAT
>JBBSCU010000030.1:0-30464 GCA_038249935.1 Chroococcales cyanobacterium | reverse complement strand
TTTCGTCTCCCAAGAATTACGGGCGGCGGAAGACCCAGAGTTTGAAACTTTCTATACCAAAAACATTTTGCTGAATGAGGGTATCCGCGCTTGGATGGCTCCTCAAGATCAACCCCACGAACAATTTGTATTCCCTGAGGAGGTATTACCTCGTGGTAACGCTCTCTAATAGACCAAATATCTTAGGCGGCACTGGACGCGACCAAGAATCCACTGGATTTGCTTGGTGGTCTGGTAACGCGCGTTTAATCAACTTATCTGGCAAACTACTGGGCGCTCACGTTGCCCATGCTGGTTTGATTGTATTCTGGGCTGGAGCGATGACCTTGTTTGAAGTCGCTCACTTCGTTCCTGAAAAGCCCATGTACGAACAGGGCTTGATCCTGTTGCCTCACCTAGCCGCTCAGGGTTGGGGTGTTGGTGCTGGTGGTGAAGTTATCGACACCTTCCCCTACTTTGTTGTTGGTGTACTCCACCTAATTTCCTCAGCCGTCCTTGGCTTTGGCGGTATCTATCATGCCGTCCGTGGCCCAGAAACCTTAGAAGAATATTCTTCTTTCTTTGGTTACGACTGGAAAGACAAGAACAAGATGACCAACATCATCGGGTTTCACCTGATTATTTTGGGATGCGGTGCACTGCTGTTAGTGGCAAAGGCAATGTTCTTTGGTGGGTTGTATGACACCTGGGCACCAGGCGGTGGTGACGTTCGGGTTATTACCAATCCGACATTGAACCCAGCAGTTATCTTCGGTTATATAATCAAGTCTCCCTTCGGTGGCGAAGGTTGGATTGTTAGCGTCGATAACTTGGAAGATGTGGTCGGTGGTCATATCTGGATTGCCTTTATCTGTATTGCTGGCGGTATTTTCCACATTCTTACCAAGCCTTTTGCTTGGTCACGTCGTGCATCCATCTGGTCTGGTGAAGCTTACCTCTCCTACAGTTTGGGCGCTCTCTCCCTGATGGGCTTCATTGCCTCAATCTTTGTTTGGTTTAACAACACCGTTTATCCCAGCGAATTCTTTGGTCCTACAGGTCCCGAAGCTTCTCAAGCTCAGGCTTTGACCTTCTTGATTCGTGACCAACGCTTGGGTGCTAACGTCGGTTCTGCCCAAGGCCCCACAGGTTTGGGTAAATACCTGATGCGCTCTCCCACCGGTGAAATCATCTTCGGTGGTGAAACAATGCGCTTCTGGGATTTCCGTGGTCCCTGGCTGGAGCCTCTACGTGGCCCCAACGGTCTTGACCTGGAAAAAATTAAGAACGATATTCAGCCTTGGCAAGCTCGTCGCGCTGCTGAATACATGACCCACGCTCCTCTAGGTTCTCTGAACTCCGTGGGTGGTGTGGCTACCGAGATTAACTCCTTCAACTACGTATCTCCTCGCGCTTGGTTGGCGACTTCTCACTTCGTACTAGGATTCTTCTTCCTAGTTGGTCACTTGTGGCACGCTGGTCGCGCACGGGCTGCTGCTGGTGGTTTTGAGAAAGGTATTAACCGTGATACTGAGCCAGTGATGTTCATGGAAGACCTAGATTAGGTTGTAAGGTTTATTTCATCACTGAGAATTAAATAGTTTAGAGGCTCTTGTATAAAAGCAAGAGCTTTTTTTATAAGATAAGAAAATTAATAATTTGTTAATTAAACCGAGCGTTTTACTGAGGTAATTAATACTATGAGCGACTCCAATTTTATTGATGCTTTGCAATGGACAGCAGAAGCTAAGGAAAAGTTACAAAATATTCCCTTTTTTGTTCGCGCTCAAGCTAAAGCTCGAATTGAACAACTAGCTCGTCAAGCAGAGCAAGAGGTTGTGACAGATGATTTGGTAGAACAGGCTAGGCTTGAGTTTGGACAGTAAAATATTGTGGAGATCGTAACAATGACAGTCGCTAAGAATCGAGCAGACCGAATAATGCTGTATGACATTAGCTGGCAACAGTTTGAAAATCTCCTGAAAGACTTAGGAGAGCATCGAGCAGCACGGTTAGCTTACGATCGCGGTACTTTGGAAATTATGACACCTTTACCTGAACATGAATATTACAAAGAAGTCATTGGCGTTGCGGTTCAAGATATCGCTGAAGAGTTGGCTCTAGACTATGAAAGTTATGGTTCGACTACTTGGAGGCGAGAAAGCCGCATGGCAGGGGTGGAGTCAGATAACTGCTTCTATTTCCAGAATGAAGCTGCGATTCGGGGTAGATTGGATCTGGACTTGAGACAAGACCCACCGCCTGATTTGGCGCTGGAAATTGATGTTACCAGTAAGTCCCTAGATCGTTTTCCCATTTATGCCCGCCTGGGAGTACCAGAACTCTGGTGTTATGACTCCGGTGAAATAAAGATTTACCACCTGCAAGATGGGGAATATATCGAGTCAGATAAGAGTCTAGTATTTCCAACTTTAGCAATTCACGATCTGCCGAAATTGATTGAGCAAAATCGGGCAGATGGCAGACGGGCAATCCGTCGAGCGGTGCGGGAATGGGTGAGGGAAGGCGGGAAGGGTAAAGATTGAACTACTCAGTCAACCTAATTCATAATTACGAATTACCAATTAGTATCAACTTCCTCCCACATTCATCGCTGCTAAAACAGCCTTCTGGCTCACATCTCTGTAAACTGTATTCAAATACTTCATCACCACATCACTCGAAGTTGGATTTACTGCATTTTCTTCTTCCTTAGCTAGAGGAATGGCTCCTAATACATCTAATATCGTCTCGCTACTGGACGGCACAATCACTACCAAGGATGACTCTAATGGCTCATTATATTGCCAGAATGAGTCAATTTTTACTGAGTATTGGTCGCTAGGAATTAACTGTTGAACATCAAGCGTTTCTGTAGTATTGGGTTCAATCTTGGCACTACGTAACTGACGCAAATCGCTGATAATTTGCTCTTTGGTACGTCCGCGCAATTGAAATAATATAAAGGGGTCTTCACTGAAGCGATCGCCTAACTGATAGTATACCGCACCAATATGTTTACAAGGATTTACTTTATCAGGACAAGAGCATTTACTCTGGACATCGCCAAGGGTAAAAGGAAATATCGAAAGCCCATTAGCCGTAAACACTTCTTCAATATTTTGTGGCATTTCTCCTGCTAGTAGCTTGGCAGCAAAAATTGCCCTTTGGGACATTGTTTCAATTACATAACTCCACTGTTCATCGCTAAAGGGTTCAAGGGAAAGGGAAACTTTATAAGGTTCTACTTCACTACCTTGCACCCTAGCTAATACTTTTGCACCTTTAAATTCAATGCTCAAAACATTTCCCTGACGAGCATAGTTTCTTGCACGTTCTAAACGCTTTTTAAAACGATAGGAATCCAGCAAATCTAGCCATTGTTGTGACCACCATTCGCGGCTTGCTTGTAATGTGTAATTAGTCATAATAAATTCAAAATTTTATTGGACTGGTTCGTAGTGAGGGCTTTAGCACTCAAATCAAGGACTAAAGTCCTGACTACGAGCTTATTCTGCATCATCGTCAATTAATGCACTGCGGTCAAGTAGTAGTAAGTTGCGAAGTTGGTCTGTATTCATTTCAGTCAACCACTCTTCACCAGCACCTACAACTTGTTCAGCTAGTTGTTTCTTACTTTCAATCATGTCATGAATTTTTTCTTCTAATGTGCCTGTGCAAACAAATTTATGTACTTGCACATTCCGGGTTTGCCCAATCCGAAATACTCTATCTGTGGCTTGATTTTCCACGGCTGGATTCCACCATCTATCAAAGTGAAATACATGATTTGCTCGTGTTAAATTCAGTCCTACCCCACCTGCTTTTAGAGAAAGAATCATAATTGGGGGACCTTGGGGATCGTGTTGGAAACGGTCGATCATTTCCTCTCTTTGTTTTTTACTGGTGCTACCATATAAAAAGAATATCTCTCGCCCTAGTCGTTTTTCTAAATAGGGTTTAAGTAATTTACCCCACTCAGCAAATTGTGTAAATATTAAAGCTCTATCGCCTTCTGCTAAAACTTCTTCTAACATCTCTTCTAGCCGCAGAAGTTTAGCCGAATTATGTTGCTCTAATGTCGCCTGTTTCAAATACTGTGCTGGATGATTGCAGATTTGTTTGAGTTTGATTAGTAAAGCCAAAATCATCCCTCGACGTTGCAATCCTTCAGCAGAATCTATCTCTGCTAAAGATGCTTCTACAACTTGCTGATAAAGTGCAGCTTGTTCACCTGTTAGTCCACAAAATACGGTCATTTCTTGCTTATCTGGCAAGTCTTGAATGATGTCGCGATCGCTTTTCAATCGCCGCAGTATAAATGGTTGGACTAAAGAACGCAACTGAGCCAAAGAAGCCGTATCCCCGTACTTTTCAATTGGCATGGCAAACCGACGTTGAAAAAATTGCTTATTGCCTAAATACCCTGGATTTAGAAAATCTAAAATAGACCATAGTTCTTGCAGTCTATTTTCTACTGGTGTCCCCGTTAATGCAATGCGGAATGTAGCCGATAATTGCCGCACAGCCTTTGATTGCTTCGCCTCTGGATTTTTCACATTTTGGGCTTCATCTAAAACAATTATCTGCCAAGAGACACTTTGCAATGACTTGATATCTCGATGAAGAAGTGAGTAGCTAGTGACGATTAAATCATGCTTTTTAACTGCTTCTAAAAACGCCTTACCTTTGGGGCGTTTGTCACCGTGATATTGCAAAATTTTCAGGCTTGGTGCAAATTTATTGACTTCCCTTTCCCAGTTGCCTAAAACCGAAGTCGGACAAACCAATAGAGTTGGATTTTCTAGTACATCTTGTTCTTTTAAGTGCAGAAGAAAGGCGATGAACTGGATAGTGTTATGACAAATAATATTGTTAGCAACGAAATTGTGATGTTTGCTAACTTCAAAGTCGTAAACCCACCCTTCATAGTCCACATCTTCAATACCCTCAATCCGGCAATAAAAGACCTCTTGATCGAGAAGACATTGCAAAGACTGTCTGGTTAAGCTCAACTGTTCTACATCTAGATTGCCATAGGCTGACAAAGTTTTAGTTGTCCACTTGGAAGGTTTTAGTAGCTGATACTGTTCTTGGGCTTCTCCACTAATCATGCGGCTCATCCCAGCTATTACTCGCTGTAAACTATTTTGAGAAAATTGCTGTGAGCCATTAATATAAACAGTGTTATGCATCCCAAAATGCCGCAATGGTAGTCCCGTTGCTCTGACTGTTTGGGCAACAATATCAGAAGCAGGTATTCCTTCAATATTTGTGTTGCTGAATAGTTGACAAATTTGTTCTAATTTCTGCTGTTTTTCTGAGTTATTAAAACCAATTTCTTGCAGAAATCTGCGGGCAGAATTGCCACCAATTACACCGATATGGTAGGTGCGAAAAATACGAGTTCCATTAGTAGCACACTTCAGTTTGGGCGATATTCGCAACCAAATGCCGAAACGACGTAACAGAGTAGAAAGTTGCTGAATTAGTAAAGCCGAAGCTGTAGAAATCTCAATACTCCCCATACTCAAAACCACAGCAGACTCAGCATCAAAATAGTTCTGTAAAAATATCCGCACACTATCTAAGTCTGCCTGCATGATGAAGGGTGGAATAGATTTTTCTGCTGACAGTTTTCCCCAAATATAACCTTGAGCTTCTAAGAATCGCCGATAGGCTTGGCTGTTAACTCGAAGACAAGGAACTCTGCTAGGAAAGGTACAGATATTAGGGCTGTTAATTTTGAGGTTATGGCGCTTTTGAATGCGTTGGCAAGTCTGGAGTAGATCCTCTAGTATTCTGGTGTCTTTTTGAGATATTGTGACTCTTCCTACATCGGGTAGTTCATGCCCTTCAGCAATCTGCCAAGCGAGAAATTTGACTAAATCAGGATCTTGCGGTTGTCCATTCCAAAGCGTTTTACCTGGTACACAAACGTAATCACCTACCTGTAAGTTATTTGTCCAACCTTTGCTTGTCAGCAGCTTGTGACGACGGGTAATGGTGATACTATTACCGTCTTCTAGCGTGACTTTTCGTAATTTCTCGCGGACTTGCTGCCGATATAACCGTCTGACATTAGCTTGGACGATTTTGCCAGTTTTTTCATCTATGGAATTAACTAATAATTGCTCTGTGGGGTTAGCCCAAAATCCTTCGCCGTCAAACTCTGTTTCTCCAGCGTGAGTTGTCCAGATTGTCTCGGCTGTGTGTAACAGTCCGTTTATATCTAGTAATGTATTATTTGCTACACATTTCCCCAATCCCATATCGTCGGCGAGACACGCACCTAAACCCCAACGTTCTAAGAATGACAGCCAAGCAGCACCACGTTCTTGATAAGGTCGTAACTGTCCTTTAAAGCCTATTGGTGTGGTTAAAGGTGCGATCGCCTGATTATTGTTTAGCGCTCCAATCAACTCTTGCAATGCCCCAGATGCCTCAAAGCTAACCACTGGTAATTTTTCAATTACCTGGGTATCCCCTGTACTGAAACGCAAGGCATCTTCCAAGGAAAGCGCCATTTGGTCTTTGCGAGTGGCAAAAAAAGTTTGGGCTGTCTTGATGTCTTGCGATCGCAATTCCACCCACTCACCGTTAATTTCCACTAGCGGACTATTTAAAGCCACAAGTTTATCAAACTCAGCTTTGGAAATAGTTTGTCCACCAATTGCCAATTGCCATTGGAAATTTAGTAGACTTTGCAATCCTAAACGTCCCTGCTTTGTCTTTGGGGTTTCGGCAGTAATTTTCAAACCCAAACGGTTCGCCCATCCTTCCCGGTTCGCTAAACTGGGAGGCAAAATTACTCCCAAACCACTGTCTTCCAATCTCCAAGCTACAGCTTTGATAAATTCATAAGCTTGGATGGGTGTGAGACTGCAAGATTGAGGATATTCGGTTTCAAAACTGGCTACTATTGTTGGATACAATCGGGAAGCTAGCCCCAAACCTCGCAAAAATGTTTCTTGTGGTTGCTCAATTGTCCGATTTTCATAAACTAATCGTTCAACTGGATTATTCCAAATAGTTGCCGCATCCACTAAAAACTCTAGATTGTCAGCCGCTTGGAGGAAATAGGCTAATGTCCAATCTGTTTCGCCAGACTGCGGAGAACGCAGTTGAAAACAGGTACGAAATAGAGTTTTAAGAGTTAATTGGTATTGTAGCGGCATAGTCCATGCCTTTAGTGCCGCTTCCAGTCGTTCCACTTCAATTGCATCTGCATTGATTGTATGAGATGCACTAGTTAAGGCTTGCAACCACTGTCGCACCGCAGATGATAAAGATGCGGTTTTAGCTTCAATTGGAGGTTGAGAACCTACCATTTCTCTCACTTGGGCATCTATCGTACTGTTGAGAAATCCCAAAAGTAATTCTTGAGGTTCAATTGGGAAGTCGACATATAGTAGGGACTGGGAAAACTCTTCCCCACTCCCCACTCCCTCTTGATAAGTACGACAAACCAACGGCATATTCGCAGAAAATTTTTCTAGACGGGTTCCATCTACAGCACTATCTAGAAGGACTTGCCACTTAGCAGCGATCGCACCAGCTGATTCTCGCTGAATTCTTGGTAAAAACTTACACCGCGAGATTAAATCTAAACTCCAGCGGGCAACCTGCGACCAAAAGCGTAAATCTCCTCCCAAAAAGGCATCTTCCTCGTTAGTCGCATTTAAGGGAACAGCAGTGAGAAATTTTATTGCTTCGCTGGGATTGAGACAAAAACCCTCAACTCGCCACGGGTGCAAATATTGCGGGGAGTCTATATCTAGCCCTAAGCTAGCAGAATATACTGGAAAAATCGCTGCTGTTCCTTCTTTGCTGCCTTCTGGGATATAAGTTGGTAGGGCGATTATTTGTGAATGTGTTGGCAAATTTATTTCAGTAGCACTTGCGGCTTTGCGTGTTCGCCCAGCAGTAGCCACAACAACTTGGGGTTGCTGGATGAAGTTGGCAATGATCATCTTGTGCGAATCGCCAAAGGCGACACTTGGCGATCGCAACCACTCGCTTAACTCAACTGATGTCATTGCCAATGGATGTAGTGGTATGTCTCCAGAGCCACTAGACTCGAAATTCACTCGTGGCGATCGCCATGTTTCTCCCCAAATAAATAAACAATTATTTGAATTTTTTAGTAACCAACTACCGTGTAAAATCGCCATTTGCTAACTACTCAGATTTTCCTAGAATTCCATAATCTAAATTGTAAATTGAGATCATTGGGCGCATTGCGCGGACGGCGAAGCTAGGGAATGGTCAGGTGGCAGACGCGCTGACTTTTTATCGCACTGTGCATTGAACGACTTGTTTATCTTTGTATGTACCAGGAGTCAGCCACAGTGCATAAATGTTAGGATTGCCACAGAAAGAGAATAGCCAAAAAGAAGGAAAAAAAACTGAATGGCAGAAGTTGATAAGTCAATATCCTTCGATGGAAGGGATATTCGACTGAAAGTAGGTCTATTAGCTCCCCAGGCTGGTGGGTCGGTTTTGATAGAATCAGGGGACACATCCGTTTTAGTAACGGCTACGCGATCGCAAGCCAGAGAAGGCATTGATTTTCTTCCCCTCACAGTAGATTATGAAGAAAGGCTATATGCTGCTGGAAGGATTCCCGGCGGGATCATGCGGCGGGAAGGTCGTCCACCAGAAAAAACAATTCTCACCAGCCGTCTTATAGACCGTCCAATGCGTCCTCTGTTCCCTTCATGGTTGCGAGATGACCTGCAAATTATTGCCTTAACACTATCGATGGATGAGTTAGTTCCACCCGATGTGCTGGCAGTTACAGGTGCTTCCATTGCTACTCTAATTGCTCAGATTCCTTTTAATGGGCCAATGGCAGCAGTGCGGGTTGGTTTAGTGGGAGATGATTTCATTATTAACCCTACTTATGCAGAAACTGAAGCCGGAGACTTGGATCTAGTAATAGCAGGTTCACCGCATGGCGTGATCATGGTGGAGGCGGGAGCCAATCAGTTGCCAGAGCGAGATATTCTCGAAGCGATCGACTTTGGTTACGAAGCAGTACGAGACTTAATCAAAGCGCAGCAAGATTTAATAGCAGAATTAGGTCTGGTAATCGTGCAAGCAACAGCACCAGAAGTAGACCAGACGCTAGAAAATTATATCCGCGATCGCGCTAGCAGCCAGATTAAGAAAATTCTGTCTCAATTTCATTTTACCAAACCCGAACGCGATGCAGCTTTAGATGTCGTCAAGGATGAAATTGCCACGACGATTACCGAGATGCCACAAGAAGACCCAATTCGAGTTGCCGCAACTGCAAATAGTAAAGCACTTGGGAACACCTTTAAAGACATTACCAAATACTTCATGCGGCGGCAAATCATCGAAGATAACGTTCGCGTTGATGGTCGCAAACTCGATGAAGTGCGACCTGTTTCTTGTTCAGTTGATGTCTTACCAAAGCGAGTCCACGGTAGCGGTTTATTTAACCGGGAACTCACTCAGGTATTATCCGCTTGTACTCTAGGTACACCGGGGGATGCCCAAAACCTCAACGATGATATGCAGCTAGATCAACACAAGCGTTATCTGCATCATTACAACTTCCCGCCTTTCTCAGTCGGGGAAACCAAGCCAATGCGTGCCCCAGGAAGGCGCGAAATTGGTCACGGGGCATTGGCAGAGCGAGCGCTACTACCTGTGCTACCGTCAAAAGAAGATTTTCCCTACGTGATTCGCATTGTATCGGAAGTACTTTCCTCCAACGGTTCCACCTCAATGGGTTCAGTCTGCGGTTCCACCCTAGCCCTAATGGATGCTGGTGTGCCAATTCTCAAACCCGTCAGTGGCGCGGCAATGGGTCTGATTAAGGAAGGGGACGAAGTGCGAATCCTGACCGACATTCAGGGCATTGAAGACTTTTTGGGCGACATGGACTTCAAAGTTGCTGGGACGGATACTGGAATTACCGCCTTGCAAATGGATATGAAAATCTCCGGTCTATCTTTGGACGTTATTGCCCAAGCTGTCCACCAAGCCAAATCAGCCCGGTTGCACATTCTGGAGAAAATGCTCGCTTGTATTGACACGCCGCGCCCTGAAACCTCACCCTATGCCCCACGTCTGTTAACGATCAAGATTGATTCAGACATGATTGGTCTGGTCATTGGCCCCGGAGGCAAGACGATTAAGGGGATTACAGAGGAGACTGGTGCGAAAATTGACATCGAAGATGATGGCACCGTGACAATTTCCGCTGTGGATGAGGGCAAGGCCAAGAAAGCCCGTAATATTATCCAAGGCATGACTCGCAAACTGCACGAAGGGGATGTCTACGCCGGACGCATCACCCGGATTATACCGATAGGTGCATTTGTGGAATTTTTGCCTGGAAAAGAAGGCATGATCCACATTTCTCAACTTGCTGATTACCGCGTTGGTAAAGTTGAGGATGAAGTAGCAGTGGGCGATGAAGTGATTATCAAAGTGCGCGAAATTGATAACAAAGGTCGGATTAATCTCACACGTTTGGGTATCCACCCAGATCAAGCAACAGCAGCACGGGAAGCTGCGGCGGTGAATCGGTAACTCGATTTGGGATTTTAGATTGCATCTAAAATCCGCGATGCCTATCGTGAAGGCATCGCCGTATGCTTCTCTAATTGAGAGCCGAACGACTGAAGTCACGGCTACATGAACGAAGCCTGCCTTTGCAAGCTGGATACAATTATTAGATAATTATTAATTCTTGACGTAACTCTCTATGCAGTTTCAATTCTCCATTCAGCGCACTTTCAAACCCCTCTAAAAAAGCCTTGCGCCGTTCCATTTTCACTACTAATATGAAATCACAATGGGAATGTTTTCTGCAAAATCTTGGTGTTTGGGAAGGTTCATTCACTAATTTTTCTCCCCAAGGGATACTTCTGAATGATACTCTTAGCCGTCTTTCCCTGGAAGGTTTAAATAATAACCAGATAGTACGCTTAACTCTAAGCCGTTCGGGACGAGATGATTTGATCAGAGAATTTAGTTCTGTGGGAGGGGGTCTACTATTTTTTGAAAATGGTTCATTTTCTGAAGGTTTAATTCAGCTAGGACCATTTTCTGAATTTGGGGCAGAACTCGCTTTTGTTCATGAAAATCGGCGCTTGCGTCTGGTACAACTGTTTGATAAAACTGGTAATCTAAATAAACTAACCTTAATTCGAGAACATTTAGCTGGAACCCAAATCGTAGAACGTCTACCCTTGCAAATAAATGACTTGTTGGGAGAATGGCAAGGTGAAGCGCTGACAATATATAAAGATTTGCGATCGCCTGATCGTTACTCTACAACCCTAAAATTAAAACTAGATGATACTGGGCGACTAATTCAAAGTACTTCTTTTGCAGAACGCACAATTACTTCAACTGCTACCATCAAAGATCGCATTATTCTCTTTGACCAAGATCCAGAAAAGCAGGTGCAAGTATTACTGTTACCAGATGGCGCTTCTGCAACTTCTCCTCTCAAAGTGCAATTACGTCAACCCTTATTTTTGGAAGTCGGTTGGTTAATTCAAGCAAACCTGCGCCAGAGGATGATTCGCAGCTACGACGAGAAAGGCGAATGGGTTAGTCTGACATTAGTTACTGAAGAAAGGGTGTAAGAGATTTGTTAGTATGCGATCGCTTGAATAATCATGCTGTATCGACTCATGAATCGTGTTTTTTTGAGTAAAGGATGTCTCCAACGCTCATGATTGCTGCCAAATTTGTGATCGCCGATGTATCGCTGATAACAATCACAGCCTTCCAAGCTCTCGAAGGTTTTTCAAATCCAATTCAAAGTCCTCAACGTCGTAGGAGTAGAGAGGGATGTTTCGCTGCTTGAGAAGTTGGCGAAAGGTATTGGGTTGCATATTTGCTAGGTGACTGGCGTAGCCTATCGTTAAGCGTCCTGTCTGGAATAGGAACAGCGCAATTTCTTGATAAAACTCGCTTGGGGTAAGCTGAGATGCTTGTAGAATTTCGTCTGAGATTACAACACTCATAGCAAGGCTAGTTTACCAATTATATCTTTAGGAACGCAAATTTAATAACGTGCAATTCTTATTTAACTTGGAATGGTGCGTTACGCTCCGCTAACACACCCTACTTTTGCACTACTTTTGCACTTTATTTAATCCACATTCCTTAGTATCTTTAGGGTAGCCCAAAAAACCTCAACACAACAGATTGACTATGTTACGGTGCAGTAGGTTTGTGAGAGTGCGATCGCTTTTGTTAGTCTGCACCGTTAATCCCCTCTGATTTCGACTAACGGTTCACCAGATCGCAAAAGCTCTAATGCTTCTGGCAATGTTGAATTTAGAATCTCTTTTAATCGGGCATTTGACGTATTACCACACGTTAACCAGATAACTTGTGGTGGACTTCCAAAACGATCAACTAAGTCAGCAAAGTCACTGTCTTTGGTCATGAAGATGACTCCTCTAGCCCTCGCTGCCTCGAAAATCTCAGAATCTTCGGCATCTCTCAGCCCAACATCACGCAAAGCTAATGATGTTATCCCGAATGTGATGGCGATCCAACTTGCAATTGTCGGTGACAAATGTGCATCTACCCAGATCGTCATGCAACCAAAACGGGATGATTGAGCTTACGTGAAGCGTACACAAGTGCTGCTTTCAGATCATCCGCTTCCAGATCGGGCATTTCTTCTAGGATTTGTTCGGCACTCAGTCCAGCCGCAAACAAGTCGAGTACGTCTGATACCCGAATTCTCATGCCCCGGACACAGGGACGACCACCACATTGTTTGGGATTAACTGTAATTCTTCCAAGTAAGTCTGACATAGGGTTTCACTCGGAGATAGTCTTTAACCCAGTATATCTAGTATATCTAAGGTAGACGTTCCTGACATCACTTCTTACTAAGAATCTGAGTATTATCCAATTTCAACCATTTGTCAACTTCTGAATGACTCTGAAAAAGTTTGGTTATCTCTCCCTCAAATTCAAATCCGTGAGTATGGACTACTCTATAGGTATACCAAAACTCTTTGCATCCAGGATAAGATCCCCCATCATCATATTCACGTTCGTATTCAATTGATACTCCATCTTTAAAATGGTGAACTCGCTTCGTTATCTCGATAGTGCTACCTGTTTGATCGTGTTTTGTTTCCGATTGAAAGTCACTGGTTACAATCTCGCAAGGGCTGGCTACACCCTCAATCGCTTTAACGTAGTCAACAAGACGCTTCATAACTGAACTTCTTTACCTTATGATTTCTTAAAACGTTATCTATCGCCCAACAAACAGCCCCAAAATCACACCTTCATTCAGGTATTATTATTACACAACAGAGAAAAGCTCTCTTAGAAAAGTTGTCACTCTTTATACCAATAAACAACGACGTTGCAACGCTTGCTTAAGTAACATTTGATATTCTTTATCTCCAACCCCATAAGCGCCAAATCTTTCCAAATGCGGATTCATCATTTGAGCATCAAAAAACACAAATTTTCTCTGGCGCAATCTTTCCACCAACTTAACCATCGCCACCTTAGAACCTTCGGGAATCCGGTAAAACATCGACTCTCCAATAAAAGCCCCACCAATAACAATCCCTAAAATTCCACCAGCTAATTCGTCACCCTGCCAAGTTTCAAAACTATAAGCGTAACCATTCTGGTAAAGTAGCGAATAAATCTCTCGTAATTCCGGTGAAATCCAAGTTGTATCTCTGTCAGCACACCCAGCCACCACAGATTGAAAGTCCCGATTAATCGCCACACTAAAACGTTCTTGATTAATAACACGCTGCAAAGACTTGGGGTAGCGAAACCGATCATCCAAAGGAATCAAAGTCCGATCGCGACTTCCGTACCAACTCAGGCGATCGCACTCATCAGCCATGAGAAAATAGCCTTGTGCATAACCCTCTACAATAGCCGCGATATCATATTGCATAAATATAAAAAAACCAGAGAAACGCAATTTGATACTAGCAGCCATCCTCCGCGTTCCTTTGCGTTTCCCTCCGCGTTCCTTTGCGTTAAAAAAAAGATGACTCAACCAATTCCACCCATCACCCTACCACCCCCTGAAAACCCCTTGCTCGAAGGGGAATGGTTACGAGAACGCTTACAACGGTGGCTAGATACAGAATTTATCCCCGAAGCAGTCAACCAAAACATTGCCCAACGAGCCGCACAGATTTTTGTGCGCCAACGCATGGAAGGAGAAAACGACCTTGGTTCTCTGGTAATTGCCATTGTCACCGAGATGCAGTCCTATGATTTTTCTAATAGTTTCTATGGAGAGTTTGCGATCGCCAACGCCGTCAGCGATCTACTCTTAGAAAGTCTAGGAATTGATAAGTGTTGTGGTCAATAATTTTTGTCATTTGTCTTTCGTCCTTTGTCATTAGTCTTTTGTTATTTACCAATGACTAATGACCAATGACCAATGACTCTTGACTACCAACTAGACTTAACAACTCCAGGTAAAAGACCTTGATGCGCCCATTCCCGTAGCACGTTCCGAGACAGTCCAAAATCGCGGTAAAAACCTCTAGAACGACCAGTCACCCAGCAACGGTTGCGGTGGCGGGTGGGCGCACTATTTCGGGGTAGCTGTTGAATCTTCCGGTGGATTTCCAGTTTATCCAAAGGAGATGCTGCACTTCTGAACTCTTCCAGAAGCGCTTCTCGCTTATCAGCATACTTTTCTATCAACCTGGTGAGCTTTTTCTCGCGCTCAATCGAGCTCTTTTTCGCCATACATTCTTTAACTTTTTTAAAAACACCATTCTCTATTCTACAGTCTCTCTATCAATTCTGGGGTTACTTGTGTCGCTTACCCTACAACCACTGGCTGATTCGCAGCAGGGGCATAAATCGGCAAGTTCGCAAGCAACACAGGCGGGAGAGCGGGCTTTACAAATAGCACGACCATGATAAATCAGTCGAATTGACCAATTTTCCCAATCAGGTTGCGGCAATAAACCCATTAAATCTTGCTCAATCCGAACGGGGTCTGTATGCTCAGTTAAACCCAAACGTTGGCACAGGCGTTTAACATGAGTATCTACTGTCACCCCAGCATTAATGCCATAAGCATGAGCCAGGACTACATTTGCTGTTTTTCGCGCCACACCTGGAAGCTTTAACAACAGTTCCATTTGGTTAGGAACAACAGAGTCAAACTCGGTGACAATCATCCGACAGGCGGCTTGAATGTTTTTAGCTTTATTGCGATAAAACCCAGTTGAACGCACCAAACTTTCTAATTCTACCAAGTCAGCGATCGCTAAACTCCCAGCATCAGGAAACTTAGCAAATAAAGCTGGTGTCACTTTATTCACCCGCTCATCAGTACACTGAGCAGAGAGAATAGTTGCCACCAACAATTGCACTGGTGTTGAGTAGTTTAAAGAGCAAGTAGCATCTGGATAAAGACGCTTCAGACGAGCTAAAATTTCTAGCGCCCTTTGCTTTAAAGGTGAAACTTTCTTATCCCTACTCCCCATTCCCTATTCCCCACTCCCTATTTTCACTGGAACAATTTTTGCACCCATTCCAATTCGCTAGTTAATTGAGTAGTTTCTTTGACTATTAGAAAAATTCCTAACCCTAAGAGTAACACCAAACCGGTTTGCATGACACCTTCTTGAATGCGGGCAGGTACAGGCTTACCGCGCAAACCTTCAATCAGCAGAAAAGCGAGTTGTCCGCCATCCAAAGCTGGTAAAGGCAAAATGTTGATAATAGCCAGGTTAATGCTGATAATTGCCGCAAAAGACAACAGGTTTACACTATTATCAGCAGCTAATTTTGCACCGATTTTGACAATATTAACTGGCCCAGAAACTTGTCCAGCAGTTTGTTGAAAGTTGGTAATCAATTGTCCAAAACCGCTGAGTGTCCCAACAAATAATTGTTGAAACCTGTTAGCAGCAAGTCCGAAAATTTCAAAAGGACTATTAGGGCGGCGATAAACTGCTGTAGCATTTGGACTGAGTGCCACACCAACTAGACCTTTGCCATCGGCTCCTAGTTTTGGTGTTAATTTCAGGGATTGTTGTTGATTTGCACGCTGAATTTTTAGTTCAATTTGCTGATTGGGATGATTTTGAATTTCTTTTGTCAGCAAAGGCGTTGACTTGTCAGAAGCCGGGAGTTCTTGACCGTTCACAGCCAGAATAATATCTCCTTCCCGAATTCCTGCTTGGTAGGCAACGGATTCTTGATTAACAGGCTGTACAATAACGCCAGCTTGATAGTTTAATTCTTTAGGAATGCCGACAATACCCAATTGCAGAGCCAGCACCAAATAGGCAAATATTAAATTTGCGATCACTCCGGCACTAATGACGATCGCCCGGTCTAAAATTGGACGGTTACGCAGCAGATTCGGGTCATTGGGTGGAACATCGCTATCGGGGTCATCATCGGGAAAGCCCACAAAACCGCCCAAGGGAAAGGCGCGGACAGCATATTCGGTTTGTGAACCTTGGTACTTCAAAAGAACTGGGCCAAAACCCAAAGAAAAACGGTTAACGAGAATGCCTTGAGAACGGGCTGCAACAAAATGTCCCAACTCGTGTACCAAGATCAAAACAGCCAAGACTGCGATCGCTGCTAAAACTGACATAGACTAAATTAGTGAAGATATTAAGGTATGGTTATCTCCATTCTAATTGGGCATTGGGCATGGGGCATTATTTCAAGTCAAAAGATGCATTAACAGTTAGCCAGGTAACTGCACATACCTTTGATTTTTTTGTTCACCTACTTACAGGCGTTGAACCCTCTTAAATTGGCAGAGGTATTGATTTTTTAGAGCTATTTTTAGTGATCCTGGCATCACTTTAAAGGTTTACAATAATGAGTGCTTCCGACAATTGGGGTAATAAATATCTCTACCTAAAGAGCTATAAAAATTTCATAAGGATTTCATTATTGAATGAAATCTTTCAATATAAGGTTCGTCGAAATTTCCTGGCTGATTCAAACAAGCCTCTACGCTTACGAATTAAAGAGATACAAAAAACCATACCTTTGCCACCCAGAACATTTGCCAAAAGAGCTTAAGGTGACAGCGATTTCTGATGACGATGTAATTATGGGTATCGAGCATCAGACACTTCCCATCGCCGCCGTTCAGTTTCATCCAGAATCAATCATGACTTTAGCCGGAGAAGTCGGTCTGGAAATAATTAAAAATGTGGTGTCTGCATATACCAAAACTGTAGAATCATTAGTTATTGGGCGTGGGGTATAGGGTATGGGAAAAGACAAAAAAGAAAAGCAAGAGACTTGTTCAATAATTCCCCCTTGTCCCCCTCCCCACTCCCCACTCCCCACTCCCCATTTGACAAATTATGACTAACCCAGTTGCACTTTCCCGCCATATTCTTGAAGACATTGTGTTGCATAAAAAACAAGAAGTTGCTCAAATGCAGCAAGAATTGCCTTTAGCTTCTTTGCAACAACAGTTAAATGCAGCCCCGACTGTGCGAAATTTCCTGACTGCTTTGCAGGAAAATCCTAGCCAACCCAGCTTAATTGCTGAGGTTAAAAAAGCATCGCCAAGCCGTGGGATTATTAGAGCAGATTTTGACCCAGTAGCGATCGCTCAAGCTTATGAACGAGGTGGTGCAGCTTGTCTATCGGTTCTCACTGACCAAAAGTTTTTTCAAGGTAGTTTTGATAATCTGCGTCGTGTGCGATCGCACGTTGCATTACCCCTACTGTGCAAGGAGTTTATCATTAACCCCTATCAAATATATTTAGCACGGACAGCGGGCGCAGATGCAGTTTTGTTGATTGCTGCCATTTTATCAGACCAAGAACTCCAAGATTTTTTGCGACTGATTCACGATTTAGGCATGAATGCACTGGTAGAAGTTCATACCCTGGCTGAACTAGATCGGGTGCTACAGCTTGACGACTTACGTTTAGTAGGAATTAACAATCGCAATTTAGAAGATTTTACCCTTGATTTAGGAACAACACAGCAACTTTTAGCACGGCGACAGCCAGATTTGCAAAGCTTAGATATCACCGTCGTTAGTGAGTCTGGACTATATACACCTGCTGATTTATCTCTTGTCGCTGAAGCTGGTGCCCGTGCGGTTTTGATTGGAGAGTCTTTAGTTAAACAAAGCGATATCGAGCAAGCTGTGCGTAGTCTTTTAAAGGCTGAGTCTTGAAGGGAGCTTAAAAAATGGAGGGCGTTGCTGAATCAAGGGATGAAATGTTATGTGCTGAAATCTAAAACTCCTTATCCTCTCTGCGTCTCTGCGCCTCTGCGTGAGAAAAATCATCCCGTATTTATGCAACGCCCAATGGAGTTCTGATACTCGACGACGAAGCTCAGAGGTTCAACGACGAAGCTAAAAGGTTCAACGACGAAGCTCAGAGGTTCAACGACGAAGCTCAGAGGTTCAACGACGAAGCTCAGAGGTTCAACGACGAAGCTCAGAGGTTCAACGACGAAGCTCAGAGGTTCAACGACGAAGCTCAGAGGTTCGACGACGAAGCTCAGAGGTTCGGCGACGAAGCTCAAAGGTTCGATAACAAAAAATATAGCGTGAGTATCGCTAATTGCGGATTGTTGATTCTCTCAGAAATATTAACCAATCATTAACTATTTTTCAGAATGACTACTATCTCCGCTTACTTTCAAACTTTACGCGATCGCCAACAGTGTGCTTTAATCCCCTTTATCACAGCCGGCGATCCTAACTTAGAAACTACAGCCGAAGCTTTAGGTATTTTAGATCGCAACGGTGCTGACTTCATCGAGTTGGGCGTTCCCTACTCCGATCCTCTCGCAGATGGGCCAGTGATTCAAGCAGCAGCAACCCGCGCATTGCAAAAAGGCACTAAATTAGAGCAAGTACTACAGATGTTGCACACATTGAGTCCTAGCCTGAAAGCGCCAATAATTCTATTTACTTACTACAACCCCATTTTGTACCGGGGTATTAAGCCATTTTTGGGAGAAATTGCCACTGCTGGCGTGAAAGGCTTAGTAGTACCAGACTTACCCCTAGAAGAGTCAGAAGAATTAATCCAAACTGCTGCATCTTTTGGAATCGAGGTAATTTTACTTGTAGCTCCCACCAGTTCTCAAGATAGAATTGAAGCGATCGCTCGTAAATCTCAGGGTTTTATCTACCTAGTGAGCGTTACAGGCGTTACAGGTATCCGCGCTCAACTCCAAAACCGCGTAAAACATTTAATTACCGACTTGCGAACCGTCACCGATAAACCCATCGGCGTTGGTTTTGGCATCTCAGATGCAGCACAAGCACATCAGGTCATGGAATGGGGTGCAGATGCGGTGATTGTTGGTAGCGCCTTCGTCAAACGTTTAGCTGAAGGTAGCCCAACCGCAGGATTGCAAGCTGTAGAACAATTTTGTCGGGAACTGAAAGCAGCCATTACCGTTGTATCTCTGCAACAAGTTGGTTCCACCAAGTAAAAAATCTTTCTCTTTCTTCTCCCTCTGCGTCTCTGTGGTTTGATAAAAAAGAAACGAACCGCAGAGGCACAGAGAACACAGAGGAACAAACACAAAGAAAATCTTGGCTATGATCTAAGTTCTTAAAAGTATATTTCAACGTAAAAGGATTTGACCCGTGGTAAGCATACAAGACATCAAGACTGCAACTCAACAACCAGATTCTTTGGGAAGGTTTGGCAGGTTCGGCGGTAAATACGTCCCCGAAACCTTAATGCCCGCATTAACTGAATTGGAAGCAGCATATCATCAATATTGCGATGAGCCGAGTTTCCAAGCCCAACTGCAAAACTTAATGCGTGACTATGTGGGACGACCCAGCCCATTATATTTCGCTGAACGCTTGACAAAAAACTACGCTCGACCAGATGGCACGGGGGCGCAAATCTATTTAAAGCGTGAGGATTTAAATCATACAGGCGCTCACAAAATTAATAATGCTTTAGCTCAGGTGTTGCTCGCTAAACGCATGGGTAAGCAACGGGTGATTGCTGAGACAGGCGCAGGTCAACATGGCGTAGCAACTGCAACAGTGTGTGCGCGGTTTGGTTTGAAATGTGTGATTTACATGGGCGTTCACGACATGGAACGCCAATCCCTGAACGTGTTCCGCATGAAGTTGATGGGTGCAGAAGTTAGCCCAGTGGAAGCAGGTACAGGAACTCTCAAGGATGCAACTTCGGAAGCAATTCGGGATTGGGTAACGAATGTCGAAACCACCCATTACATCCTGGGTTCCGTTGCAGGCCCCCATCCCTACCCGATGATTGTACGTGACTTTCATGCTGTAATTGGTGTAGAAACTCGCGCTCAATGTCAAGAGAAATGGCAAGGATTACCAGATATTCTACTGGCTTGCGTGGGTGGAGGTTCCAATGCCATCGGCTTGTTCCATGAGTTTATGGATGAATCTTCAGTCCGCCTAATTGGAGTAGAGGCTGCGGGTGAAGGTGTAAATACAGAAAAGCACGCTGCTACCTTGACAAAAGGAAGAATAGGTGTTTTACACGGTGCAATGAGTTATTTACTCCAAGATGATGATGGTCAAATCATCGAAGCTCATTCAATTAGTGCCGGACTAGACTATCCTGGCGTTGGACCTGAGCATAGTTATTTAAAGGATCTTGGTCGCGCCGAGTATTACAGCGTCACTGATCAACAAGCTTTAGATGCATTTCAAAGACTTTCGCAACTAGAAGGGATTATTCCCGCCTTAGAAACCGCCCATGCGATCGCTTATTTAGAAACCCTTTGTCCTCAGTTAGAAGGCAGTCCCCGCATCGTCATCAACTGCTCTGGCAGAGGTGACAAGGATGTGCAGACCGTCGCAAAAGTCCTGATTCCTTAATTTTCTCTTCTTGTCATTAGTCATTTGTCCTTCGTGAATGACTAATGACTAATGACCAATGACCAATGACCAATATGATAGCTGTAACTAAAACCCTAACCAACAACATCCCCATCACTTCCGAATTCTCCAACTGGCATCCTGCACTTAAAGCGATCGCTACTTTGCGAAAAACTTTGAAAGTGCGGACTGTTTTTAACTTGCTCGGTCCCTTAGGAACGCAAATTTAATAACGTGCAATTCTTATTTAACTTGGAATGGTGCGTTACGCTCCGCTAACACACCCTACTTTTGCACTTTATTTAATCCACATTCCTTAGTAAATCCCATGCGACCAACGGGGCAGATTATCGGTGTTTACGACCCGCTTTTACTAGAGGAGATTGCTCAAGCTTTATCTCAATTAAGATGTCAGCAAGCGATCGCTCTTCACGGACGGGAAGGGTTAGATGAAGCTGGTTTGGCTGATGTCACTGATTTAGCTGTCCTCCAAGATCAAAAAGTGCGTTGTTTAACACTCAATCCTCAGCACTGCAAGTTGGTGAAGCCATTCATGGCGAATATGGCAATGGCTGCGATCGCCGCTGGTACAGATGCCTTGATGATTGAAGTTCACCCCAATCCAGCTAAGGCTTTATCCGATGGACCCCAATCTCTCACCCCTGAGAAATTTGACCGCTTAGTTCAAGAAATGTCACTTCTCGGCAAACTAGGCGATCGCTAGTCTACACCTACATTTGACAACATTAGTGTGTCTTTGATGAAAGCCACGATCTCTTAACCGCCAGAATTATCGATGAGGAGACAGCTATGCTGAAGGAAAACCCCTATATTTCCTTCAGCATAGTTGCCTTCTACCCTCTGCCTTTCTTCGATAAACTATTTATAATCTTTTGTTAACCATATAACTTGATAAAAGTATAGTTTCCTTAACCTCTCACGGATGTAAATAATGTAAAGTGTCTTTTTAGACAAGTTATTAAGTTAAGTAAACTAGTGATGAAACTTTTGTTAAGTGGAACTATATTCAGTGCAGTCATCAGCTCACTTACACCTTTAGCAGCTAATGCTGTAACTGTGCCTTTTACTAGTATTTTAAATGGCGCTCAAGAACGACCAACGCCTGTTAATACACCAGGCATCGGCACCGCGACTGGTACACTTACTGGTGAACCTGGTAGCTGGGTGTTTAACTATCTAGTTAATTACTCTGGTTTGTTAGGTAATATTGCTGCTCCCTTTGCACACATCCATAATGCTCCACAGGGTGTAAATGGGCCTATTATTCACGATCTAGACAATGCAACTCTACCTCCGATCGCAGGTAGTACTGCGGGTACGATTATAGGAGATTGGCGCTATGACGATGCTACTCAACCTTTGACAGATGCATTCGCTCAACAGCTACAAGACGGCAATCTCTACTTCAATCTCCACACAACATTTTCGCGTCCAGGCGAGTTGCGCGGACAAATCCAATCTGTTCCTGAACCTTCACAGGACTTCAGCACTTTTTTAGCAGTTACTGCTTTGGCTGCGGGTTTGAAATTGAAGAATCGCAAACAGCAGCAAACAATTGCTAACTAGTAGCTCATCTGCGGATTTAGTAGTTTTCAATTAACACAAAGTCAGAGTGAAGGCTTCCTCCGCTCTGACTTTGTATTTGTAATATAAATGTAACTACCTTGTGGAGCCGCCATGTCTAAACCTGCATGAAATTCCCAATTAGAACCACCAGTAGCGGCAAGACGATAACCAAATGGTGATGTGTAGGCTTGAAAGTTTTCTATTGGAAAAGAGGCTGCTAGCCAACTTTTGGCTCTGACTACTTTCTTTGCCTTAACTTCTCTAGCTGTAACTATTTCTGGCTTAGGCAATAGAGTAATTGAACTTATAAGACCTAATCCTAATATTAATAACGTGGCTCCAGAAAGTACTACTCTTTGTTGCCTCACACTCATTTTTTTGATTCCTCAATTCAATAGAAGTATTTGTATATTTTTTCTAGTTTTCATAAAACGTGAATTTCAATCCTGGTGAATGATGAAAATTTGGCACTAAAAATAGCTAGAGGAATATCTATATATATTTCTTTGTTACTTACATTGTAGTATTTTACTTTAGGATATAAAAAGTAAAGTAATTCAATTGATAATATCAGGTTTTTGCCAAAAAAATCTTACCCAACGGAATGTACTCAGCTAGAGTCGGCTTACGAGCGGGAGAGTTGCCAAGTAGTTGAAATATTGTTAACGTTTATGCTTAAAATTGCATAAGAGGTTTATTTAGCATCTACTAAAAGCTAAAGTTTACCATTTGCAGGATTATCCCCAAGCCATGCTGAGTGACATTTTACCTTTCCGCTTTGAGTTAGACACGATTGCGATCGCTGGAGCGAGTTTGTGGTCATTGGCGCTATATTTAGGTTTATCAAGAGTCAATGAATGGGTAATTGAGCAACTCAACCGCTGGTTTAACTTTGCGGAGCGATCGCTTTACACAAGCCAATCAGAATTTGAAAAGACTCGTAAAGCCAGAGAATCCCAAAACGCTTTCTACGCCTCACTGTTTAGCATTGTGCCTTTTTTGGTAGTTGGTGCTTTATGTAACTGGGGTCTGGAAATTAGTTTAGGTGAGAGTTGGGGAATTAGTACAGGAATATTAGCTTGTGTAGGCGCCGGCATTTATGAACTTGGGCGCAGGGATGGAGAATCTTCTGATTGAATTCATGCACCTTCAACAATAACTATTTCCTCATCAGTTAATCCATAAAGTTCATACACCAATTGATTTATTTGTCTATCTGTGGCATTAATTTGTTGTTGAATTCTTTTTTTAGCTGGAGGTGTTTGTGCTTCATTTAGTTGTTGATAAAGTGAGAACATTTGTTCTACTAAATTAACAATCAAATCATGTTTATTTTTCTCGCCTTTTTGAGAATTATCAATAATACGAACAGGAAGGTTACGAATAAAACGAGATTCGTAGCTGTAATAACCGCCCCTCATTGGTGTGGATGATTGTTTCACATAAAATTCTAATACTTTACTATTTAATAATCCTAAAATATATTCCCATGAATATCCTGATGAGACTAAAATTCCATAGCCTCCAGCGACTCCACCTGTAAAGAAAATTTCGCCTGTCTTATCCCACGTAAATGATGAACCTGTTGCAATATCAGGAGTAAATAGTTTAGGCAAAGACATTACATCTAAGGCTTTTGGATAGACATATCCGTACCAATTGTCTCCCAACATCTTACCTTTTTCTCTGTTTTCTAAATAAATTTTATTATCTAGTAAGTAATTCCATATTAAAGGATATTTACTTTTAATTGTATTAATCGGAATTAATTTAATTGAACTATTATTTTGAATTTCATAAGGAAAAATAATCAACTTATTGGTTTTAGATAGATCGTATCTTTTGCTATCACCGCCTTTAATTAAAGGATGTAATAAGTTAGATTCTAGCCAATATGTTGTTTGTTTTTCTTTAGAAAAAACTTGTACTAAATTATCTTGACGTGCTAGCTCCTCAACGATGTATATTTTATCAGCACTGGTTTTTATGCCTTGAAAAATTCTATCTGTAACATTTTCTAGTTTAACCTCCATCTGTTTGAGTCGTTCAAATAATTTGGCATCTTTACCAAGAATAAAATTCCATTCTGAAGCTAATGGATAAGAAATTATTCCTGTCTGACTATTATTATTAATTTTCCAATCAATTAAATCAATAACTTTCTCCATTTGCAAATTAAATTGCTGTGATTTTCTCAAAAAAAACAAACAAGTATAAGTTGATACAGATGCAAATACTTGTTGATATCCAAAGTAAATAATTTTTTCAATATATTTACCTTGTGAAATTAAGTTTCTTAAAGATTCTCCATATTGAGCATTAAAAAATTTATGGGGTAAGATAAAACCTAAGCGTCCATCTTTTTTTAATAAATCCAATCCTTTCTCTACAAATACAACATAAATATCATAATTTCCCTGACTAGCAGAAATATATTGTTTTTTATAAAACTCGACTTCCAGAGAAGCCCATTCTTTTAAAGCTTGAATTCTAATATAAGGAGGATTACCAATAACCACATCAAATCCCCCTTGTTTCATGATTCCTGAAAAAGCTGATTTCCAGTCAAAGATATTAACTCGATAAGCTGTCTCTTCATCTAGCAAACTAAGTTGATTTTTTTGATAAAATTCTCCATCTATCAAAGAATTACCACACTGAATATTATTATCTAAATCGGGTAAAGCTCTTTCCCTAAATAAAGTTAACTGTTTCGTGATTGTTTCCCCCGACTCACCCTCTAAAACCTTTAACAACAAAGATAACTTAGAGGTTTCTACCGCTTGCTGATCAATATCCACCCCATAGATATGAGTTAATAAAATGCGCTTTCTTTCAGTTGAAGTTAAACGGAAGTTACCACCCATAGTTTGATATACTTTATTTTTATCTTTGTCATTGAGATTTTGAACATACTGTTGTAAATACCAATCTAATAAAAATTGGTAAGCCACAATTAAAAAAGAACCTGAACCACAAGCCGGATCAAGAATTGTGATTTTTTTTATCTTTTCTGGTTTTTTACCCTCTAAAACTTTACCAATAGTTTGTTTAACAATATAATCAACAATATAACTAGGAGTGTAATAAACACCTCCTGCTTTTCTCACTTCTGGTTTAGCTTCGACAACAGCTTGACGACTTGCTGATAAAGTAATTACTTTACCCAAAAACTGCTCATAAACCTGGCCTAAAATTTCCACTGGAATAACGGAAAACTCATAAGGACTTTCAGGAAGATAGAGTTTTCTGATAATTGGCTTTAAAGTAGTATCATCAATTTTAAGATTGAGGGTAAAATCATCTGGTTCATCCCGTCCTTTCTCCGTTTGAAAATGAAACAAGCCAGAATTATAACGATAATCTGCATTAATAAATAAACGCCCTAATTCTTGATAAATATTCTCAAATTTTAATAAATTAAATAATTGCTCATAAATTTCAATTCCCCGATCTTCACAGATACGTAAAAAGACAATTCTGTTAATCGTCATTTGGACTGCAAAATTTAACTCCCGTTGTTGAATTTGCAGGTTGCGCCAAGCAATATTAGCAGCTAAACTTTCTCGCCAATTTTCAATTTCCTGTAAAAAAGCTTTATCAACAGTAATCCCTGCTTTAACTTTAGTTTCAGCAAATTTTTCTAAAGAACCATTTAATACCGCTTCCTTAGAGAAAAGATTATAAATTTCGTCCCATTTTTCTACATATTCTGTATAGTTAAAATGTTTAATTCTAGCTGTAGATGCTGAATCATTTTTATTCGGCATGATTCGACAATCATAAACCGCAAATTCTTCAAAATCAGTTAGAATGCTCAGGGGTAATTTTGCTGACCATCCATAACGTCTAACTTGAAAAGCAGCACTAATATTTTTACCAACATTTACAGCAGGTTTTTTAGCTTCGACAAAAAACTTTCTAACTCCACCAACACGAAAACTATAATCAGGGGCTTTGGCTTTTTTAGCATCACTAATTTTTAAACTATCTTCGTGAACAACATCTTTATAAATATCAGAAGATTGTTGTTCATTTCTAATATCCCATCCTAACGCTGCAAAAAATGGATCGATAAATTCAATTCTAGTTTGTGTTTCATTTAAACTACCAGCCCGATATAAATCTATTGAGGAGTTAAAATGATCAATGAGTTGAATAATACTAGATGGTGCAGTCATAATTATTCCTTAAATTGGTTTGTAGTGAGCGATTAATTGCTCACTACAAACCAATTTCATTTTACCTTAATTCTAATTTTCAAAATTTATCAATTTCTTCCCTGACCAAAGTTGCTAATTTTTGGGCGGCACCGCTTTCGCCGCGAATATTACGGAGTTTAGCGCGGATATCATCCAATTTTTCTGGATGCGCCAAAAAGTCTAACACCATTTCCCCAACTTCTGGCGCTTGAAGTTCACCCATAAGTTCTGGCACTATTTCTTCCTGTGCCCAAATATTTGGCCATGCCAATAAACCTTTGCGTCTTACAAATCTCAGGAATAACCAATTAATTACGTTGGTAAAAGGCGTACCTACTACTGGCAGATTTGCCAATAATCCAGGTAAACCATCCCAAGAACGCATGGCATCAAGTTGCTGTGTTGGCAGCAAAACAATCATTGGCACTCCTAAAGCACCGAGTTCGGCAGTGTTTGCCCCCACAGTAGTCAAGCAGATGCAGCACTGGGATAATAAGTGATATGCAGGGTTTTCTTGCCACAGTTCCACAGTTAAGCCCGTTGCTGTTTTGAGCAATGCCTTTTCTTTAGGGTTCTTGGAGACAATTAAGGAAGCACCGTCAAAGCCAAAGATTTCAGTAATAGAGTTCTTTTGGGGATCGGCAAAACTAGCTAAAGTTTGTAAATCCAAAGTTGGGGCTACAGGAATCACAAATTTAGTTTGGGGTCTTTTAGTGTAGATGTATTCGGCGATCGCTAAACATAATGGCACTCCTTGGGCTAATTTTGACGCTTTTGATCCAGGTAGTAAACCAATCAATTCAGTTTTGAGTGACGCAGTGATAGACAAAGGGAAATGTGAATCTAGGTTCTCTTCTGCTGCTTCTACCATCAAATCGCCCACGACGGTAAATTTATGGGCATATTTATGAGGGAGACGAGCAGCAACTTCAGGTTTCATCACTCCAAAGCGGTCAATCCAGTTATACCACCGGGCTGACCATTCGGCGTAAACAACTGTGCGATATCCTAGTTTTCTGCCGATGATCACGGGGAAAATTTGATCGCCACCGAGGAAGACAACTACACCGCGATCGCACCAGTCCCAATTATCAAAAGTTTTACCCGAAAGCAAAAAGCGCCAAAAATGCTTTGCTTCTTGTACTCTATCTACTTCTGGGTAAGAAAGTGCGATCGCTGCTTCTTTACCACTGGCATTTGAGCAAGGTGATAATACCACAGAAATCCTGACTATAGAATGGTCATTCCCCAGTTCTTGCCGCAGCGCCTTCACTACTGGACGCACCCAGGTTGTTACCTCACCTGGGCCATTTGAAAGAATCAGAATATCTACTTTTACAAGCATTACAGTGTGTCCCAACTATAATTCCAGTGGTTTTGTATTTGGAGAGAGCGACTTGCAAAATGTGATTTCACCAAAAGTTGACTTGAATCAGTCAAATTCAGCAATTGGTCACGTTGTCACTACCTGGTTTAACCGCCACTCAATTTTTGCTCCCTATAACTTGTGGCACTGTTGGGCGATACGTACTTTAGAGTTTGGTCTTGATCTAACCCTTGCAGCCAAGCAGATGGGACATTCGGCGAAAGTTCACGCAGAACTTTACCATCACTAAAGAGCCTTTGAACTTATGTCGAATAAGAGCGATCGTCCCAATCCCCCCAAAATTTTGGGACACCAAAACGGGGTAAAATCTTTTGACTAAAGTTTGCCTAAAGAAGACAGATGATTTTTGGTCGAAATCGCTTGATATTGCAGGTAACTTGATCAGCGAACCCCAGCCTAAACCATTTTATAGATACTCCTGCATCTTTTCTTGCAATAGTTTTAAGCGATCGCGCTCACAGCTAGTATCTAAAAAGAACAAAACCCTTGAAAACTTTACTTTTCAAGGGTCTTATGCTATGCCAGGAACCGGACTTGAACCGGTGACACGAGGATTTTCAGTCCTCTGCTCTACCAACTGAGCTATCCCGGCACGGGGTTTTATTTGAGCCACGATTAATAAATGTAGCAAAGATAAAAGAATATAGCAATACCTTAGAGAAAAATATTTATGCGGCTTTCAACCTCAACTTGAACCAGATGAAAACGGCTACAAATAGTAGAAACTGGACAAGAACAATACTTGGGCCAGAAGCAAGGTCGAAAATACCTGACACAATGATGCCAACAATGCTGCTAATGGAACCAACTATCACCGAAATTACTAGAAAGCGGCTAAAGTGGTGACTCATCAGTTTGGCGGTGGAGGCGGGAATGACCAAAAAGGCGTTCACCAGTAAAACGCCGACAGCTTTAATCGCTACAGCAACGGCGAGTGAAAGCAAGACCACAAATGCGTAGCGGTACAATTGGACGGGAATACCCTGAACTTGGGCTACATCGGGGTTAAGGGTCAACAAAATTTGCTGCCGCAGAGTTGATAGTAAGAAGATGCTACCCCCAACAAGTACTAAGAGCGTCAAAATCAAATCTGTGGTGTCGATCGCCAGAATATCGCCAAACAGCACAGCCATCAAGTTGCCACGATATCCTTTAATCAGGCTCGTGAGAATTAGACCGATCGCTAATGCCCCAGATAGCACTATACTAAGTATGCTATCGTTACCTAAGTCAGTTTTGTCGATAAAGTAGAGGACAATAACACCAAAAACTAAGGTAAAAGGTAACAGCATCCAAGTAGGATTTATTTGTAGCAGCACACCTAACGCCACACCTACTAATGCTGCATGACCAACCGCGTGGCTAAAAAAAGACAACTGGCGCAAGGTGACAAAACTGCCCAACATCCCGCCAAGTATTCCCATTAACGCAGCACCTGCGATCGCCCGCTGCATAAAGGGGAATTGTAACAATTCTACCAAGTCATGACTATTGGCGATCGCAAGCCAAACTATCTGACAATCATTGAAGAAACTCATATTTATGGGCATTAATGTTGGTGCTGGTAGCGACTGAAACCTGGGCCATAAGTTGCTAACAGGTTTTGCGGTGAAAGAGCAATTTCCGGCTTACCAGTACAAACAATACTTTGGTTTAGGCAAAGCACGCGATCGCAATGGCGATTTACCATATCAATATCATGAGAAACTTGCAATATCGTCCAACCTTCCTCTCGCTTTAATTCATTTAGCAAAGCGTAAAAATCTGCTGTACCTTGCACATCAACGCCAGCAAAAGCTTCGTCTAGTACTAACAGTTTCCGAGGCATTACCAAACAATAAGCCAATAAAACCCGTTTAAGTTGACCACCGCTAAGAGTACCAATAGCTTGATGCTGTAAATGATCAGCATCGGTTCGCCGTAAAGCTTCTACTATTGCTGCTGATTTTTCCCGGTCTTGTCTCCACAACTTGGAGAAAAATGAATCCCCTCTTTTCCCTTCATTAGTCCATCCCAGTCCTACCAATTCGCTGACAGAAATGGGAAAGCTGCGGTCAAAAATGAAGTTTTGCGGCATATAGCCCAACAGGTCACGAAAACGCCCCAGCCTCGCAATTGGACGACCCAATATTTCAATTGTACCAGCACTTCGAGGTATCAAATCTAAAACTGCTTTTACCAGGGTACTTTTACCAGCACCATTGGGGCCAACGATGGCTGTATCTGTTCCTGGCAACAATTCAAAGGAAACATCTCTGACAGCTAGATAGCTGCCTTGATAAACAGTTAATCCTTCTACTTTCAAAATAGCAATGTCATTAGTCATTGGTCATTAGTCATTGGTCATTAGTCATTGGTCATTGGTCATTGGTCATTGGTCATTGGTCATTGGTCATTGGTCATTGGTCATTAGTCATTGGTCATTGGTCATTGGTCATTGGTCATTGGTCATTGGTC